>JBBIUO010000469.1:0-2459 GCA_037440205.1 Chloroflexota bacterium | reverse complement strand
CCGGCATCGGCAAAGTCCTGAGTGGCACGGCTCTGGTCTGGCGCTCCAACAGCAGCTCCGCGTAACTGCGCAGAAAGGCCTCTCGCCGCCGGTCGTGATCGAACCAGAACAGGAAGGTGGGTTTCACGGCTCCACCCGGCAAGCGCATGGGACACGCGGGCGCCATCATCGAAGGCGGCGCAGGCACAGCGGCAGACAAGGTCCGCGCGCTCGAAAGCGCCGGCGTGAAAGTGGCCAAACACCCCGAAGAGATCGCCACGTTGTTGAAGTAAGCGTACTGCTTCAACGGCCGAAAATAATAGAGCCGCCCACTTGGGCGGCTCTACGTTTATAATCGCTGATACCTACTTGCGTTCGGCGATGTACTTCACCGCGTCGCCGACAGTGACAATCTTCTGCGCGTCCTCATCGGAGATCTCGGCGCCGAACTTGTCCTCGAACGCCATGATGAGTTCCACCAGGTCGAGCGAATCCGCTTCGAGTTCCTCGCGGAAGCGGGCTTCCGGCGTCACCTTTTCGGCTTCGACGCCAAGCAGGTCCACGATGATATCTTCAAAAGTTTGGTCAGACATTGTTCCTCCAGAGAGAATGATTTCGATTGGTTGGCGTCTGGATTATACCAGCGCATTTCAAAGACAGGAAACACTACCCCATGAAAAAAGATACGGAACTGGTCACCCGAAAGTCCGACCATATTAAAATCAACTTAGAGCAGGATGTCCGTTCCGCGCTCACAACCGGACTGGAAAACTACCGCTTCATCCACGACGCCTTACCGGATCTGTCGTTGGATGAGGTCGACTCCTCCCTGAATTTGTTCGGCAAACGCCTGAACGCTCCCATCCTGATCTCCTCCATGACCGGCGGGACCAGCGAAGCCGGGACCATCAACCTGCGTCTCGCCGAGGCCGCTCAGACAGTGGGCGTGGCGATGGGAGTCGGCAGTCAACGCGCCGCGCTCGAGCACCCGGAACAGGCCGCCACCTTCCAGGTCCGCCGCGCCGCCCCGGACATTTTGCTCTTCGCCAACCTCGGCGCCGTCCAACTCAACTATGGATACGGCCTCGACCAATGCCGCCGCGCCGTGGACATGATCCAGGCCGACGCGCTCATCCTGCATTTGAATCCGTTGCAGGAGGCCGTGCAAAAAGGCGGCGACACAAACTTCGCCGGGCTGGCAAAGAAAATCGAAGAGGTCTGCAAGAAAGTCGGCGTTCCTGTCATTGCAAAAGAAGTTGGCTGGGGCATCTCCGGCGAGACCGCGAAAATTCTCGCCAACTGCGGAGTGTCAGCGATCGATGTCGCAGGCACCGGTGGGACAAGTTGGTCTCAAGTCGAAATGCACCGCGCCCCCGACGAGTTCACCCGTCAACTCGCGGCGACGTTCGTCGGCTGGGGCATCCCCACCGCCGAGTCGATTCAACTGGTCAAGCAAGCCCTGCCCGACATGACCGTCTTCGCCAGCGGCGGCCTCAAAGACGGACTCGACATCGCCAAGTGTGTGGCGTTGGGCGCAACACTCGGAGGCATGGCCGGTCAATTCCTGAAAGCCGCAGCGGTTTCAACAGAGCAAGCCATCGAGATGATGAAGTTAACGAAGAAGCAGATCGAGGTCACGATGTTTGCGGCGGGGGTTGGGAAGTTGGAGGGCTTGGGAAATGGCAAATTAGTGGTTGTATAATTGGTATAGAGGTATCCCATGACTACTTTTGAACAGACCCTTCTTCGCGAAGTTGCCACCCTTCCAGAATCGCGTTACGCTGATGTGCTGGCATTTATTCGTTTCCTGAAAATCAGCATCAAGGACGAAGAGGAAATGGAACGCGAATTCGATGAAGCCGTCAAAGATGCCCGCGCAACTGCCCTAAAATACAATATCACAGAAGATGATATCAATGCCGAAATCCGCGCCGTGCGGGAGGAAAAGGGGAAATGACGCGTATCATTCTCGACACAAATATTTTTGTGTCCATGACGCTGGGCGGGCAAGTCGGCAAGATAAACGAAGAGTGGCGGGCGGAAAAATTTATTCTTGTTGTGACGGAAGATATCGTATCGGAATATTTGGATGTTTTGCAAAGACCCAAACTGCATTTAAAGCCTCGTACAATTGCGGCGCTTGTCAGCCGTGTTTATCGCAGGGCGGAATTTGTCGAACCCGGGGAGAAAGTCTTCGTTGTTCTCGCAGACACTTCTGACAACAAGTTCCTTGAGGCCGCGCTTGCAGGGCAGACAGATTACATTGTCAGCGGGGACAAACACTTGCTCGACCTGAAAGTGTTTCAATCCATTCCCATTATCACGGCGCGAGAATTTCTTGACATTTTGGGCGCTAAATGATCAGCGAAGAATCCTTTGGCTATGAAATCTCAACAAACAGCCCGACAACTTTTGGTAACTGCTCTGTTGATCGTTGCAATACCGGTTATGCTCTTAATGGCGTTTCATAGAGAATCGGC
>JBBIUO010000468.1:0-3836 GCA_037440205.1 Chloroflexota bacterium | reverse complement strand
AGTTCGATGGTGAGGTAGGAAATGCAACGGCGCGCATCAAGGGTGCGGTTTGGCAGAATACATTGCGTGGGGCAGGCGGTGAGGCAGCGTGTGCAGGCGCCGCAGTGGTCGGTGATGAGGACGTCATCGGGTTCGAGTTCGATGCCGAGGAGAATTTCAGCGAGGAAAAATGCGGAGCCAAACTTTGGATGGATGAGCATGGAGTTTTTGCCGATCCAGCCGAGGCCGGCGCGTTGTGCAAGTTCGCGTTCGAGGATGGGGCCGGTGTCGGTGTAATAATGATTGGGGATGGGATGGCCGACTTCTTCTTCGATGAATTCGACGATGGCTCTCAGTCGCGGGGGGATGATGTCGTGGTAGTCATCGCCGAGGGCGTAGGAGGCGACCTGAAATTCAGAATTCAGAATTCGGAATTCAGAATTAACTGGCGTATAAGGAAGTGCAAGGACAAGGACCGATTGACATTCAGGCAGGATGAGTTTTGGGTCTGCACGTTTTTCATTTTTGAGATAGTTCATCGTGCCGTGCATGTCTGAGTTCAACCATTCATGGAAGATATTGTAATGTTCGGGCGGTTCACAAGAAGCAACGCCAGCCAGGATAAATCCCAGCTGGCGCGCTTTGTTTTTGATGGCTTGTTTTAGATCAGACAAGTTTTTATTTGACGATAATCTTTACAAATATGGCCTTGCCAAAGGTGACGCCTTTTGCGTTTGCCATTTGCCATGCGCTGGTGTATTCGCCGATCTTATCCGGCGCTTTGAAGTTGACCGAAACTTCCACTTCCTGACCAACTTCGACCAGGCCAATTGGAACCGGCACGCCGCTCATTTTTTCGCCATAGGCGAAGACGAGGCCATACCCGTCACCCCAGGCGCAGGTGCCGGTATTTTTGATCTTCCAGGTCTTTACAAACTCCTGGCCGGGAGTCATGACGGTGCCATCCAAAATGGTAACATCCACCGTGGCAGGGTCAAAGGAATAATCGTCACATGCGGGCCCTGAAGGTGTGCCCAACGCGATCTGGGTGGGGTCGGTTGCAAACGCGATGGTTGGGGTCTCGGTTGGCAATGGCACGGCTGTAAATGTCGCTGTGGGAGGCATGGGGGTGGGGGTAAATGCAGCGGCTGTCAGCGTGAATTCTGCAACAACTGTGAATGCCGCAGACGTACGAATGGCGTTCACGTCGGGTGTTGGCACAATGGGGGTGGCGGGCGCGCAGGCGGCCAGAATCAGCGCGGCGACACCAGCAAAGATGGTGAATCTGACTTTCATGGTTCCTCTCTTACCTGTTTTATTTGATGATGTATTTAACCCATACCATGGAGCCGAAGTAATTGCCCTGATCGTCCCGCAATTTCCACGTTCCAATGTACGTGCCGGGTTTGTTGTTTGTGGTCAGTTTCAATACAAATGAGATGTTGGCGCCCGGTTTAACGTAGTCCTCGGTTTTTTTGATGACAATGTCGCCGCCTTTGAAGCCGGGGGTGGACCAATCGGGAAGGAATTTAAAGACGTACCCTTCATCCCATACACAACTCCCGGTATTCAGAAATTGAAAAACCTTTTCAAATTCCTTGGCGGGTTGCAATACATCATTGTCAAACGGCGCGCTTTCCTTGACCAAAATCCCGTCATTGCAGCCGTTCTTGGTGGTAATGGTTGCAAAAATAGCCACAGTCGGTACCGGGGAGGCGAGGGCGGTTCCGCCCAGGGGAGGCGGCTGGGTGCTGAAGGGAATCGGTGTGGCGTTCAGAGTGATAAATGTAGGAGAAGCCGCCAGCGTGACGGTTGGCGCAAGTGTATTCGTCGGCAGGGGGGTTGGGGAGGCGGCCGCCGCAACCTGGGTCAGAACCTGGTTGAACGCCTCCGTTTGAACCGCGGCCACATCCACTGTGGGGGCCGGGGTGGCGCCCAAATTGCAGGAACTTATCACCAGGGCAGATAGAACTGCAACCGCCAGCCAAAGCAACTTACTAAATTTCATTATGATGACCTCCGGGCATGGTTATCGCTTGTCCCATAACGGGCAGGAATCGAATTTTCCATCTACCAAATTATGCGACACTCTGTAACTCAGCCGTCTCGTTTTTTTGAATTGCCGCTGCGTGTGAAAAATTTAAAATACTTCTCTGAACTTCGTTGCTGGCTCATGTGCAGAACAAGCCTGACGCCAGAGAACATCTTCTGCGCTTTGTTCACAGATGAGCCACATTGTTTTTTCAAAGCGGCAATCCGGTTGGTTAACTTTATTATAACGCACCTAAGGCGTGGGCGTGCTCGTAGGCGTGGCGGTCGGAGTAAGTGTGAAAGTGGGCGTGAGGGTTAATGTGGGAGTAAGGGTAAGCGTGGGCGCTGTTGTTGGGGCCGGCGTTCCCTGCCGAAGAATGTGCGGGTGCACCCAGATGGCGTTGTCTTCATTCTGCCCGCCATGCGCGGTGACCACGAGGATGAATTTCACGGTCTCGCCGGCAAGCGAACTCAGGTCGAAGTCAATCGGGTAAACATTGCCTTCGTACACTTCGTTCCAACTGAACAGGGTCTTCACTTTTCCGTTGTTCTTGTAATCGAGGCGGAAGGTCACATCGCATTTCTTCGAGCCGCGCTGACAACTCACAATCGTTCGGAAACGGTCGCCATCCTGAACGGTAAAGGCCGGGTATTGCCCGCTGATGACTCCATTGCGTACATCCGGCGGCACCATGAGCAGGCCCGGTTCATTTTGAGTTGTGCCATCCTCCAACACGGGAGAGTTTAATCCCATGACAAAACCGTTGGGGTCGCCGCTCGTGCCGGGGCAGGGAAGTTTCCTTTCTTCATTTTCCCAATTGGCGTCACAATAGTTTGCGATGAAACTATAAGCCATGTAGGATGCACCGGGCACCCTGATCTCCACCCAAAACGGTTTCTTCGCATTGTCGCCGATGCCGAAATTCACGTTGCTCGCGTTGCGCAATTTCCAGTAACCAATATATTCGCCCTCGTTGGCGGGCGCAGTCAACGTCACCGACAGGTCAATCGTCCCGCCGGGGTTTACGTTCTTTGGAAGCGACACAACAAACGGGCCGCCCATCGAATAGCCGCTGTCGAAAACAAGCGCGTAGGATGTCGTCCACGAGCAGGTGCCGATATTTTTCAGACGCCAGGTTTTTTCGAATGTGGTGTTGCGCGTGACAGGAGTGCCATCCGGGTAGGTCACATCTTTGACGAATTCCGCCGCATCACATATGGACGTCGGAGCTGGTACTGTATAAATAGGCTGATTCGTCGCTGTGGCAGGAGGCAACCCAGTTGGAGGCGGGCCGGGGCTGTAGGTTGGCAGGGGCAGGCCCGGGGTGGAGGTAAAAATCGTTTGCGTGGCACCCGCTTCAACGGTCAGGGCGGAAGCGGTATACAGTTCGTTCAATGTGGCAAACGTGTCCGGCGTCGCAATAGGATTACGTGAAATGTTGCATGCCAGTTGAACGATGGTCAAAGTCAAAACCAGGAAGATGAGGGAGGATTTTCTTGTAAACATGGTCTTCTCCAAAGGGAAGGACGCCCGGCGGCGATAAATGGTTCCGGTACAAAAAGAGGCCGGCAAAGGCCAGCCTTTTTTTACACGATTCGGTGCGGCCTCAACTTCCGCACAAGTAGGTGAATTCCGCGCGCGGGTATTCGTGATAGACCGGCTCCACGATCACGATGGACATCCACTTTGTGCCCGGCGTGCTTCCCAGATGGATCTTCCATTCGCGGGAAATGGTCAATGTGCCGGCGGCATCCATCTTCAATATTTTGGGGTTGGAGTCGTTGCCATCGCTTTGTTTCCAATAGTATTTGAATTCGATCGGGCC
>JBBIUO010000467.1:0-6375 GCA_037440205.1 Chloroflexota bacterium | reverse complement strand
CCTATCCCTCATTTTCCCATCTAGCGCATGAACGAGGATCTTTGGGGAAGCGACGCGATCCAACAGGTGCATCTTGCGGAGGCTTTGCAATATCGCCCGAAGTTGATGGTGGGATAGAGTTCTTTTTTGGGGCATGTCTTATAATAGGATCATGTCCACGCCGATCATAACCACCAAACTTTATGTCCCCCCATCTCGGTCTGGCATCGTCCTTCGCCCGCGCCTGATCGAGCGGATGAGTGAGGGAATGCGCGGCAAACTAACCCTCATCTCCGCTCCCGCTGGTTTTGGGAAAACGACACTGGTCAGCGAATGGATAGGTGGTTGCGGCAGGCCTGTGGCGTGGATTTCACTGGACGAAGGGGATAACGACCCCGTGCGCTTCCTTTCCTACCTCATAGCGGGGTTGCAGACCATTCAGGCAGGAAACAATTAACGTCTACTACGATTACCAGTGGAGGCTGACGCTCGATCCGCTGTACGAAAAGTTCCAACATTGGAAAGCGGGCGAACTTTCACACGATGAAATGGATACGGCGATTCACGAGACCCGCAAAGCCTGCCAGAAGGTGTACAGCCTGTTCACGGGCAGGCGCGACTTTCTTGTTGATGTCATCCAATTCAACGAGGATTGGTTTTCGCAATGGGTGAAGGGACATCCTGAACCAGCAAGCTCATAAAACTACAACGATCTGCCCTGCACAGCATAGATCTGGTATACGGGTATAAGTTTAGACCCGCGGTCGCGGCGTAATTGAATCGAAACGTCACCCCCTGTCTGAAACGGACAGGGCGATTTTTATTGTCCCTGCTGTGTGGAGGCGTTATACTTCGCCAATCGAATCACGAAGGAGCAGGCAACCATGGGAATGTTCGATAACGCGTCACTCACATCCTCCCTCCACACCCACTTCGGCTTCGACTCCTTCCGCGCAGGTCAGGAGGAGGCCATCGCGAGTCTCCTCAACAAACAACACACCCTCGCCATCATGCCTACAGGCGCGGGCAAATCGCTCATCTACCAATTCGCCGCGCTGCAACTCGAAGGCCTCACCCTCGTCATCTCACCGCTCATCGCGCTGATGAAAGATCAGGTGGACGCGCTCAACCGCAAAGGCATTTCTGCCACCTTCATCAACAGCGCCATCCCCCTCCCCGAACAAAACCAGCGTTTGACTCTCCTCGCGCAGGGGAAATTTCGACTCGCCTACGTCGCGCCCGAACGCCTCCGCAACGTGACCTTCCTCCGCTCGCTTCAAAACCTGACCCTGAGCCTGCTCGCCGTGGACGAGGCTCATTGCATCTCCGAGTGGGGTCACGACTTTCGCCCCGACTATCTCCATATCGCCGAGGCACGACGTCAGTTGGGCAACCCGCTCACCGTCGCGTTGACCGCCACCGCCACGCCCAAAGTGCAGGATGAAATTGTCCGCCTGCTCGGTCTGCCCGCGTCCACGAAACGAATCGTCACAGGCTTCAACCGTCCCAACCTGACGCTTGAAGTGAAGTACACCACCGACACCGAAGCCAAGTTCCGCGCGTTAAACGAACTTTGTGCTGCAAACTTCCAGTTTGCGAACGGCGCGATCCTCATCTACACAGGCACGCGCCGCGATGCCGAAGAAGTCGCTGAGTTTGTGCGCCTCGTCTGCAAACAGCCAGCCGAGTATTACCACGCGGGGCTGCTTCCCGAAGACCGCGCGCGGATTCAAGAACGTTTCATCAACGGTTCGACCCCCGTCGTGGTGGCGACCAACGCCTTCGGCATGGGCATTGACCGCGCCGATGTGAGGCAGGTGATCCATTACTCCGTCCCAGGCTCGCTCGAAGCGTACTACCAGGAGGCGGGGCGCGCAGGCCGCGACGGTCATCCCGCGCGCGTCGTCCTGCTCTACGATCCGCAAGACCGCGCCTTGCAGGAATTTTTCATCCAAACCAGCGTCGTCTCGCCCGACGAGTTGCAACTGCTCTACCGCGCGCTTGGAAATGGGAACGACGAACTTTGGCTGACCATCGAAGACTTCCAACGCCGCACCGATTTACACCCCGTCAAAATCAGGGTAGGGCTTGCCGAACTGGAACGCATTGGCGCGCTCGAACATCTCGGCGACGACAATGTGCGGATGTCCCTCAAACGCGGGGCGTGGAATCCCGCCGCCGTTCAGGAAGCCGCGGTGCGAAGCGAACGACACACTCGTCACCGCACCGAGCAACTTGACCGCATGATTGCCTACGCCGAGTCGAATGCCTGCCGCCGCCGAATCGTGTTGAAACACTTTGGCGATAACGGCAGCGCCGACGCGCCCGTGTGCTGCGACAACTGCGAGACGAGAAAGTCCATGCCTGAGAGCGCGGCTGGAAATGTGGAGCAGATGAATCACGCAGAACGCGCCGCGCTCGTGATTCTGGATTGCATCCGCCGCGTCAAGATCAAGGTGGGACGAACCAAACTCGCGCAAATCCTGCATGGCTCCAAAGCGCAGGATATTCTCTCTTTCCATCACGACAAGAACGTGTACTACGGCAGGCTGGCTGTCGTCAAGCAAAGCGACATCGAAGGGCTGATCGAGCAACTGGTGGAGATGAGATACATCAAGGTCATCGGCGGCGAATACCCCATCCTTGCCCTCACCCCGCGCGGCGAGAATGCCATTCAGCAAAAAGAAACAATCATTCTCAAACTTCCGAAGTCGCTTCAGTCGTCGGAGATCAAGAAGGCCAAAGCCAAACTCGAAGCGGGCGGGACGGTGGAGTACACGGCCAAATTATTTGCGGACGGAATGAAACCCGAACAGATCGCTCGTGAACGCGGTTTTGCCGTGACCACGATCTACGGACATCTCGCACAATGGATCGCGGCTGGAAAATTGAAAGTGGAACAAGTCGTACCAGACGATGTGCGCGTGAAAATCGAGAAAGCGATTCAAAAGGTCGGCTCGACCCAGTATCTTTCGCCCATCAAAGCCCTCCTGCCCGACGAGATTGATTTCAACATCATCAAATGCGTTGTTGCCGCGCATCAAACCCAGGCGGATTACCAATCCCCAAAGGGGACTCTGTCCGCCCCACGCTACACGGACTCCATCTCCTCCTTCCTCTCCTCCTCCCATCCCCGCCCCATAAAAGGTAGTTGGAGCATAGGCTTCGCCCTCGACTTTCATTCCAGTTACAAAGGCGCGGATTGGAACCGCAGCGGCATCGGCGATCTCGTCTATCGTCTCAAATATGAATCGGACGCGTCCGCGCTCCCCAAACTCATCGAACAGACTCGCAACCTCTTCATCGCGCATCCCGAAATGGATCACTTCGACATCATCGTCCCCGTGCCGTCCTCCACGCCGCGCGAGTTCAGTCCCGTGCATGAGTTTTGCAGGGTGTTATCAACTGCAATCAACAAGCCCGTGCAAACCTGCGTATTCAAAACGCGCCAAACCAAACCGCAAAAGGAAATGCAGACCCTCCCGCAAAAGCGCGACAACGTGGCGGGCGCGTTCGCGCTGAACAATGATATAAATGGCAAACGCATTTTGCTCGTGGACGATCTCTTCGACTCAGGCGCGACCCTCGAAGAGATCACGAAAGTTCTGCTCCATAGCAAAGCCGCTCGCGTCAACGTGCTGACCTTGACACGAACCATTCATGCGGACGCGTAGTGTAGGTACACACGTAGACAGGTACACACGGAACACGTATCCTGTAACTCGCGTCCTGACACCTGGAACTTGAAACGTGACACCTTCCCTCGACTCTTTCACTCTGCTCCTCCTCTGCTCCCAACTCGGACTCGACGACGACTCCGCCAAGCCATTGACCCTGCGCGAATGGAATCCCCTCGTGCGGAAAATGCAAGCCGCCTCGCTCCGACCTTCCGACCTGCCTCGCCTCTCCGACTCTGATCTCCGCTCGAAACTTGATCTCGACGAGCAACTCGTAACTCGTATCTCGTATCTCGTATCCCGTGATATTCAACCTAATCTCTCACATCTCGCCTCCCTCGGTATCTTCCCCCTCACCCGCGCGGACGCGGACTATCCCGAAAAATATCGTTCGCGGCTGAAAGACTCCGCGCCTGCCGTGTTGTTCTACGCGGGCGAGAAGGCGCTACTCGGACAACCAGGAATTGCCGTCGTCGGGTCACGTCACTTGGATGAAGCAGGACAGGACTGCGCGAAATTCGTGGGCAATGCCTGCGGGATGTCGGGGCAGGTGTAGTATTCGGGAGGGGCGAAGGGCGTGGACACAATCAGCATGGACGCGGCGCTCGACGCGCGCGGAACTGCTGTCGGCGTGCTGGCGGATAGTTTGGAGAAGCAGGTCAAAGGTCGGAAAGAAGCGTTGAATCGCGGAGACCTCTGCCTCGTCACGCCGTATAGTCCCAATGCGGGATTCTCCGTCGGCGCGGCGATGGGACGGAATCGACTCATCTACTGCCTCGCGGATTACGCCATCGTCGTCGCGTCCGACGCGGAGACGGGCGGCACATGGGCAGGCGCGACGGAGACGCTCAAGAACAATTGGATTCCCGTTTTTGTTTTGGAACACGCGCAAATGCCCGAGGGAAATAAGTTACTCCTGCAAAAAGGCGCGCTGGCGTTCCCGCACCCGTTCAAGGAGACGCCCACAAAACTATCCAATTGGATGAAGGAGAAGGCGGCCAGTTTGCCATCGCAACCCAGCCAGCCGAGTTTGTTTTAGCGTATATCACTGCATTACAGCGTCATCACAACCATCCCCGTGCGGTATATATCTGGTATATGGGTATAAATTCCGTCTCACAGTAGCGGTTTAATAACCAAACAATGAAATCGCCCTGTCCAAGAACGGATAGGGCGATTTCATTGTCACTCAAAAATGTCCAGCACAAATTGAGTACGCAGAAACACACTTTGACAAGTCTTCGTGCCGAGGGGGTGTATGCTGGGGTGCCGCAAGATGTATTGGATCACTCTTGTGGTTCGTGTTTTTGTTCGGATCATGCTTACGGAATCCAGTTCGATAACACGTTTACAACCAAATCTGGATTATTGGGATCGTTCGTCTTCAGATGAATCCCGAAGTTATGTGGACCGTCCATGCCTTCGTGCATCATGAAGACGCTGGATTCGACGATTGTGCTTTCACCAGGTTTGAGGACCATCGAACCGATGGTCAGTTGAGGCGGTCAGCATCCCTCCAGCACTTCGATGTACGGGGCCTCTTTGAACCGCAATGTGCCATCCCCTGTGTTGGTGACTTTGATGGCGAAGGTTTTGTTGACGCCAAGTTTCACGTCGCCGTAATCAATCGTTTGCTGATCCACCGCGATGGAGGGCGTTCCGCCGCCATCTCCGTTTTGGCTGGCAAAGAGGAATGCTGCCAGAACCAGCAGGACTCCGCCAATGGCAGCAACTGCCCAGGGGATTTTCTGCTTTTGTTTTTTCTTGTGTTTTTTGCTCATGGAGTTGCTCCTTTATTGTAACTTGTAGTGACGACTTCAGTCGTTACATAAATAACGACTGAAGTCGTCACTACGGTTGATAATCGAACTGGAACGAATATAGAAAAGCGATCAGGTCCCAGATCTGTTCTTCGGTAAAAATCGAGCCCCACATCGGCATCCCTGTGCCCATGCCGCCGCGTAAAATTTTTCCCTGCAAGAGCGCTGGACTTGCACCAAGCATCCGCCTGGGGTCGGTAAAGTCCACGGGTGTTTGCATCATCATGCTTTCCGCGCCTGCCATTGTCTGCAAGGAGGCTTCGCCTGCCTGTGCCAAATCATCCGCAAAGACTCCGTTGCCTGCGCCGTTTTCACCGTGACAGGCGGCGCAGTTTTGGGCGTAGAGTTGTTTGCCGCGTTCAAGAGATTCTTTTGTTGTGTTCGATTGCCAGAGGTAGGCAACCACGTCCCAGCGCTGGGATTCGGTGAGGGAGGGGGTGGATAAATCGTTGAGTGCTTGATAAGGTGAATGAGAGCGATAGTAGTCGGGTGATTGGTAAATGGTAAATGGTAATTGGGTGGCAAATTGCTGACCGTTTACTGCCGAGGGTTTGTCCGTTGGAATGGATGGCACGTCGTGCGGAGCGTCAATGTCAAGGTTGAGGGAAACGTAAAGGGGAACCCGTTCGACTTCGCTCAGGGCAGGCTCCGCAGGCTCAGGGTCCGAAGGTGAACCGCTGACTTCAATCGTGCCGCGCATCCGCCAGTGATTGAGTCCGCACCAGCGCGTGCAATAGAAGGTGTAAATCCCAGGCTTGTCGAAATTCAAGGTGACATCTGTTACCTTGCCAGGGAGGATATCCACGCTTTGCATATCCATTTGACCGACTGCAAAACCGTGAACCACGTCATCGGAGGTGAATTTCAAGTGAAGAGGCTTCCCAACTTCGGCTTGAATG
>JBBIUO010000466.1:3091-4269 GCA_037440205.1 Chloroflexota bacterium | reverse complement strand
CACAAAAACACCGGAGCAATACGTGGAAAGAATGGCCGCCTTCGGCGTGATGGTTGACCCGGCGCAGGTGATCACATCTGCGTTGGGCGTGGCGCGAATGATCAAGGGAAGGATTCCAAATGGCGCATCCATCTTCGTCATTGGCGGGGACGGGGTCAAAGCGGCCTTGCAGGAGCAAGGCTTCAGAGTCCTGCGCACAGATGAAGCCGAAAAAGCGCAGGCCGTTGTGATGGGCATCGACCGCGAGATCAACTTCGCGAAAATGCGCGAAGCGGCTTTGCTCGTCCGGCGCGGAGTCCCTTTTTTCGCGACCAACCCCGACAAGACCTTCCCCACCCCGCGCGGAGAGATTCCCGGCGCAGGCGCGTGGATCTCGGTCATCGTCACGGCAACAGGAATCGAACCGACCTTCGCGGGCAAACCGTTTCCATTTTTGATGGAGATGGCATTGGAACGACTCGAGACAAAAAAGGAACAAACGCTGGTGGTCGGCGACCGCCTCGAAACGGACATCGCCGCCGGTCAAGCCGTGGGATGTCCCACCGCGTTGGTGTTAAGCGGAGTCAGCACGCGGGCGCAGGCCGAGGCTTGGAAACCGGCGCCCGATTTCATCGTCCAGGATTTGGAAGCGCTGGTGAAATGAAAATGCGTCGCGCCTTTCCCGGAATAGAATCTCCGGGGGTGCGGCGCGACGCATTCACGCAAGACCTGCCGCAAAGCAGGTCCCGTTTTTGCTACGGGGTAGGCGTGGCTGTGTCTGTCGGAGGAGCCTTGGTGGCGGTGGGCCCGGCCACTTTGATCACCACGGTCAAATAAGTTCCAAAGAAAACGCCGGTGTCATCCTGCAGTTTCCAATAACTCTGCACATCGCCGGACGTATTCGGCGCGACCAGGTTTACAGAAATTTCGACCTGCTCGCCCGGCTTGACCGTTTTGCCGATCGGCGTGGTTTGACCGCTCATCGGTACGCCGATCCCGCCGAACGCGAGTTTGAACGTCGGCGTCCATGTGCAGGTGCCGACATTTTGGACCTTCCAGGTTTTGGTGAAGGCCTGCCCCGGCGCCATGGGCGTGCCGTCCGGCACCGTGATGTCGCTGATCCACAAGGAGTTGTTGCACGATGTCACAGCCGCCGTAGTCGGCGCGGCGGGATTGGTGCCAAGAATGATGAACGTCGG
>JBBIUO010000466.1:1809-3006 GCA_037440205.1 Chloroflexota bacterium | reverse complement strand
CGTCAAACCCATTGCAAACGTTTGGATCGCCTGCTGGGCAATGAGATTCGGATCGACCGGCGTGGGGGCGGGTTCCTGGTTTTTTCCGCCGCACGCAGATAGCGTGAGGGCAACAACCAGCACAAGGCTGGCAAAGATCAATTTTTTGTTTTTCATTCGACCTCCAATGTTCGATGTCGGCTAATTATAACGTGATTGAATGAAGGTTAGTTCCACACGAGAGTACTCCCTCCCCGTGATAAAATGACCCCCGCATGGAAGCCCACCCTCTCATTTATAACCTTGATGTTACCGGCCTGACCGATTTGCTCCACTCGTGGGACGAGCCCGCCTATCGCGCAAAGCAGATCTGGCAGGGACTGTACCAACATTTTTACAATTCCGCCGACGACTTCACCAGCCTCCCGAAATCTCTCCGCCAAAAACTCGCCTCCAACCTGACCTTTAGCGGGCTGACCCCGGTCTCAAAACTTTCATCCTCCGATCACCACACTATCAAAACCCTTTTCCGTCTCAGCGATGGAAATGTGATCGAGGCCGTGCTGATGCGCTACGACAAACGCAACACGCTTTGCATCTCCAGCCAGTCAGGCTGCGCCATGGGATGCGTCTTCTGCGCCACCGGGCAGATGGGGTTCAAACGCCACCTCGCCAGCGGCGAGATCGTGGCACAAGTTTTGCATTATGCGCGTTTATTACACGAGGAAGGCGAGCGCGTCACCAATGTGGTCGTGATGGGCATGGGCGAACCCTTCCATAACTATGACAACACCCTCGCCGCCATTGACCGACTCAACGACCCGGACGGATTCAACTTCGGCGCGCGCCGCTTCACCATCTCGACGGTGGGGCTGGTCCCGGCCATCCGGCGTTTCGCCGACGAGGAGAGGCAGGTCAACCTCGCCGTCTCCCTCCACGCCGCGGACGATGCCACCCGCCTCGACATGATGCCCGTGGACCGCAAATATCCCATCGCGGATCTGATCGAGGCCTGCCGTTATTACGTCCAGAAGACCGGGCGGCGAATCACCTTCGAATGGGCGCTCATTCACGGCGTTAACGACACGCCCGAGACAGCGCGCAAACTGGCGGCTCTGCTCAAGGGCCTGCTCTGCCATGTTAACGCCATCCCGTTGAACCCAACCACCGGCTATACCGGCAAGGCCACTGACCGGGGGCGTGCACAGATGTTCAAAG
>JBBIUO010000466.1:1348-1799 GCA_037440205.1 Chloroflexota bacterium | reverse complement strand
CACTCGAACAAGCCGGAATCCCCTGCACCATCCGCATGAGGCGCGGCATAGACATCGCCGCCGGGTGCGGTCAACTCGCGGGGGCAACCGCTTCATCTGAAGAGAAAAATTAACATTTCGTGAAGTACAGATCATTCAACAACCTTCCACAGTTATAATCGGAACCATATGGAAAACTCGGAAAACAAAACCCGCTGGCTAGACCGGCCCATCCACCCCGCCCTGCCCGCCATCACAAATGAAGTGGTGGTTTTTATTGCCATCCTGCTCGCCGCCATCGCGACCCGCTTCTACATGCTTGGGACGCGGGTGATGAGTCATGACGAGAGCCTGCACACGTATTTCTCCTGGCTGCTCTACAAAGGTTCGGGCTACCAGCACTCTCCGATGATGCACGGACCGTTCCAGTTCCACATCATCGCGCTCACCTACTACCTCTTCGGCGTCAGCG
>JBBIUO010000466.1:0-1338 GCA_037440205.1 Chloroflexota bacterium | reverse complement strand
ACTTTACCGCCCGCATCCCGGCTGTGCTTTTCAGCATCGCGACGGTGTTCATGGTCTGGTATTGGCGGAGATACCTCGGCCGGACAGGCGCATTGATCGCGGGAATCCTGCTTGTCATTTCGCCGTACATGCTCTACTACGGGCGCTACGTCCGCAACGAGTCATTCGTCGGTCTCTCCGGCATCCTGATGCTGTATGTGATATTGCGTTATCTCGAAACCGGGACGCCAAAATATCTCTATCTTCTTTCGGCTTCGCTTGTTCTTCATTTCCTCGTCAAAGAAACATCCTACATCTACGCCGCGCAGGCGTTGCTTTATTTCGCCATCTACTTCATTGCGCGCGTCACGCGCAAACCGTGGACCGGCCGTATCGGCGACTATCGCGGATTCATCATCTCGTTTGCCATTGGAATCCTTCTGCTCGGCGCGGCGCTCGGCATGGGATTATCGAGCCGTCACGCAGAAACATTGACTGCGACTGAGACTGTCGCACCGGCCAACCCAACCGGGACGGTCTCGCCATTTGAGCCGGTTTCAAGCGGTTTATCGCCGACGTTTATCATTGTCATTGTTGCTTTGCTGGCATTTTCTGCCGCCGCATTCTTTTTATTCCGGGGCTACACCTGGGAGAAGATTCGAAGCGAGAGATCGTTTGACCTGTTGATACTCACCGGGACGCTGGTGCTGCCGCTCCTGGTTGCATTCGTGCAAGTTACTGGAGCGCTGGATTGGAACAGCCATCCCAACCGATGCGACCTCGGTAGCCGCGCTCACCGTCCGTGACATCACGATCATTGGCGTTGTCTCAGCGGTTACATTCGGCGGTTCCATATTGATCGGCCTCGTCTGGAACCGCGACGTTTGGTGGAAGGCCGCCGCGGTCTTTTGGATCCCGTTCACTGTTTTCTACACCACCGTTTTCACCAACAGCGCCGGTTTCTTCACCGGCCTGATCGGCTCGCTGGGTTACTGGCTGGTGCAACAGGGCGTGGAGCGCGGCAGTCAGCCGTGGTACTTCTACATCCTGATCCAGATCCCCGTCTATGAATTTCTCCCCGCGCTTGGGTTGATCCTCGCGGTCATCGTCGGCCTGCGCTATCGCGGACAGTTGCGCAAGTCCGCCATGCCCGTCCAGATGGAAGCGGAGGACGGGAATACGCCGATGTCTGTCGAGGTGATGGATAATGCGTCCACGCCCGAGCCGCTTCAACTTCCAGAGATGAGCGAGGCGGAGACGAAGGAATACAACTTCAACAACACGTTCAGCCTGCTGGTCTGGTGGAGTATTTCCTCGGTCATCGCCTTTAGTTACGCGGGCGAAAAAATGCCGTGGCTC
>JBBIUO010000465.1:0-2225 GCA_037440205.1 Chloroflexota bacterium | reverse complement strand
GCAGTGTGAACCAAAGGTTGGAAATCGGCAGGAACGAGGAGCCTTCAAGGAACGCCACCACAGCCGCGATGATCGCGATGATGGCGGGGCCCACCTCCGGCAGCAAATTAAGCACGCCAGCCAATATTCCAAGCGCAATCGCGCCCCGAAGGCCGATGGCAGACCACGCAATCGAATACATGAGGATCAGGATGAAAATGAGGCGCACCTGCCCCAGCAGGTAACTGTTCCAAATCAGGCGGATGTTGCGATAAACACGATTCAACTCCGCCTGTTGTTCCTTCGGCGCAAGCGCGATCAGGTTGCTGCGAAGCCTCTCCCAATCGGTCACCAGGTAATACGCCGTGACAAGGATCACCAGCAACCAGAGAAAATTGCGGGATGTTACCTCAAGCACATAAAGGGCATCCTGCGGCCTGGGAACATATCCGCTGCTCAATGCGCTTCGAATGGGAGGAATGATCGAGCCGAGATAAATATTGGCATTGCCAATGGGAATCGGTTTGGCAAGAATCGTCTGCAGTTCATCCACCGCCTGGTTCAGGTCCTGAACGATGTTTTGAAACTCGTCAAACAAAAGCGGCAGGACGGTGATCGGCAGGGCAAACAACAAAATAAGAACAACAAAATACACAATGTTTGCCGCCGCCTTTGGCTTCACGCGCCAGCGCACGATCAGAATTTTACTCAACGGGGTGAGGAAATACGCCATCAACGCCGCGATCAACAGCGGGCTGATCAATTCCCGAAAAGACCACAGAGCAAAGACACTGAATAATAAAAGCAGGATCGCAACGAGGTAGCGGGTGCGGATATCCCAGGAAGTCTTGCTCATAAAATTCGTTTCAATCCTTCGAGGGTGGGTTCGATGATCGGCGCGGGATGGACGGCCTGCATCGCGGCTTTGACATCCTTCAGCCCACTGCCAGTATTCAACACTAAAATGGGATCATCGCTTCCAACGACCCCGAGGCTGGTTGCTTTGACCAAACCAGCATAGGACGTCGCCCCGGCAGGTTCGGGAAAGACTCCCAGTTTGCCGAGCTCCGCAATGGACTTGATGATCTCGTCATCCGCCACCGTGACGTACGTTCCGTCCGTTTCCTTCGCCGCACGCACCGCACGGACTCCGTCACGAGGCAAATCAACGGAGATACTATCGGCAATCGTCGTGGCAGAGACGGGCGTGATGACTTCCGTGTTTGCATGGAAGGCGTTTGCAATTGCGGCGGAACCTTCGGCCTGCACGCCGATGATGCGCGGCATGTTGGGAATCCAACCGAGGGCGAGCAAGTCTTTGAATCCCTTGTGAATGCCGGAGATGATGTTGCCATCTCCCACCGAGACGAAGATGGTCAATGGAGGATGGTTATCGAGCGGGTTCTCTTTTTTATGCCAGTCGCGGTGCGCTTCCATCCACCATTCCCAGATTTCAAAGGCGGCGGTCTTCTTCCCTTCCAGCGTGAACGGGTTGTAACCGGTGTTGCGGCAATACCAGCCGAATTCATTCGAGGCTTTGATGGTGAGATCGAAGGCGTCGTCGTAGGTGCCGTCCACCAGAATGACCTTCGCGCCGAAGACAAGCAATTGCGCCACCTTTGCGGGCGGGGCAGTCTTAGGCGCGAAGATGATCGCCTTTTGCCCAACTGCGGCGGCCATGCCAGCCAATGCCGCGCCTGCATTGCCGGTCGAAGCAGTGACGACGATCTCGGATTTCAATTCGCGCGCGCGAGTCACAACCACGGCGCTGGCCCTGTCTTTGAAGGAGGCTGTGGGATTGCGAGACTCGTCTTTGAGCCAGAGATGTTTCAGGCGCAACTGCTCTGCCAGTCGAGGCAGGGCAAATACCGGGGTCCAGCCTGAAGCGTGCAAGGGTGTGGAATCCCCCGCCGGTTCACCGACCGGCAACAGCGGCAGGTATCTCCACAGCGAAGATTCCGTCCGCGATGTAATGTCTTCCGGCTGGAATTTTTTCTTGATCGAATCATAATCAAGGACAATATCCAGGTTGCCGCCGTCCTTTGGGCAGGTGTACGTCACTTGACCCGGCAGGTATTCGGTTCCGCACAACGAACATGTATAGCCAGTGAATTTTGACATGGTTGCCTTTTGTTGGCTTGATTTTACCCGATAGAAGCAGACCTGACACGGCGCGCGATCAATATAATCATCGCAATCACAATGAAGATTATCACGACAATGGGATCAAGCGGCGCTTCACGCTC
>JBBIUO010000464.1:0-2273 GCA_037440205.1 Chloroflexota bacterium | reverse complement strand
CCCTTGTTGATGACCGCGATACGCGACGCCATGGTCATGGCCTCGGTCTGGTCGTGGGTCACGTAAATGAACGTGGTCTGCAAACGCTGGTGCAGTTTGCTGATCTCGGCGCGCATTTGCACGCGCAGTTTTGCATCGAGGTTCGAGAGCGGCTCGTCAAACAGGAAGACCTTCGGCTCGCGCACGATCGCGCGTCCCACCGCCACACGCTGGCGCTGGCCGCCGGAGAGTTGGCGGGGCTTGCGCTGGAGCAGGTCTTGAATACCCAAAATATCCGCCGCCTCGTTCACACGGCGTTTGATCTCATCCTTCGGCGTCTTGCGAAGCTTGAGACCGAAAGCCATGTTGTCGTACACCGAAAGATGCGGATACAAGGCATAAGATTGGAACACCATGGCGATGTCGCGGTCTTTTGGCGCCACGTCGTTCACAATGCGGTCGCCGATCTTGATCTCGCCGTTGGTGATTTCTTCCAATCCTGCGAGCAGGCGCAGGGCGGTGGTTTTGCCGCACCCCGAAGGGCCGACCAAAACGAGAAATTCCTTGTCCTGAACTTCGATGTTCAGGTCGCTGATGATAGTCAGGTCACCGAACTTTTTGTTGACGTTCTGAAATGTAACGCTTGCCATGGGTTCCTCCAGTCAAAAGAATATAGTGAGGTGATTATAACCCTGCCGTGAACCTTACACAATGACGGGTTTCCCTGTTTTTGCAGAGTTAAGTAACGCCAGGATCGCGGCGATGTTGTTACGGCTATCTTCCAGCGATATGCGCGGCGGCTTGCCGGGCAGGATC
This sequence comes from Chloroflexota bacterium, assembly GCA_037440205.1. GTDB lineage: Bacteria > Chloroflexota > Anaerolineae > Anaerolineales > Villigracilaceae > Villigracilis. Next base: position 1,478 of record JBBIUO010000464.1, on the reverse strand, counting down.
GCATCGCACATATCTTCCACTTCTCCCATGTAAAGTTCGCCGCCTTTCATCGTGAGCGTCGTTTCCGAATCGCCCTCGATCAAACTCAGTACATTATTTTTTCCGGGCTTGAAGGGATTGGGAATTTTCAAAACGCCTTTCGATCCCACGATCTCCATGTAGGAACGGGATGGAAGCCTGAAACTCGAATCAAATTGCATGAGGATGCCGTTTGCGAAACGCATCTGGCCGACGAAAGAGTCATCGCTTCCACCCTGACCTGTGACCTGCCAGCCAAATACTTCGGCAGGCTCAGCGCCGACGAGCATCCGGGCGTACGAGATGGGATAGCATCCCACATCCCAAATGCTCCCTCCTCCCATCTCGGCCATCCAGCGATAATTTCCCTCACGTTCGAGGGTGAAGGAGAAAGCGCCCCTGATGAATTTCAATTCGCCCAGTTTGCCGCTGTCTACAATTTCCTTCACCTTCAACGTTTGGGCATGATGACGGTACATGAAGGCTTCAGCCAGCGCTTTGCCGCTCTCGCGGGAGGCGGCGCTCATGGCATTGACTTCTTCGATGGTCAAGGCCAGCGGCTTTTCGCACAGCACATGTTTTCCCGCACGTAGTGCCTTGATCGTCCATTCTGCGTGCAGGTGATTGGGCAGGGAGTTGTAGATCACGTCAATTTCGGGGTCGGCGAGCAGGGCTTCGTAACTGCCGTGCGCGCGGGGAATGTCCCATTCGCGGGCGTAGGATTCAGCGGAGGAAATGCTCCTCGAAGCAACGGCCAGTAACCGGGTCCGTTTTGAAGCGCGCAGGGGTTTGATCAATGCCTTGTTGATTTTTGCCGTGGAAAGCAGTCCCCAATTAAGTCTTTGTTCCATTTTGTATCCCTTTCAATAAAACAAACACAGATGCGGAAAGAAGGGCGGTAAAAATGATCTCGACCGAAAAGCCCGAGCGCAGGCCGAACCAATCGCTTGCCCAGGCAATTGCCCACGGCCCGAGCAGGCCGCCGAAACCTGCGAATGTGTAGAGGATGCCGAGAATCGAATTTGTGTTTTGCGGGTGATCGGCCGATACCGCCGCTGTGAAGGTTGGAAAGATGATCGAAAAGAAGAAGCCGGTGAGCGGCAGGAATATATCGAGGCCGGTGAAGATACCTGTCACGATGCAGACCAGTCCTCCGATGGATGCGATCAGGATGGCTTGCAGATATCCGAGGCGATGCACGATGAAGCCGCCGATGAGTCTGCCGATCATGAGCAACGTGAAGAAAAGCGATAAGGCTTGCGTGCTGGTTACCACGCTTGCGCCGCGGGTTTCCTGAAGAAAAGCCACCAGCCAGGAGCCCATGCCGATTTCGGCGGCGACGTAGAACGCGATGCCCGAGTAAAACCAGGGCAGGTCGCCTTTGAATGCGATCTGACCGATGCGTTGGAAATCTATGCTGTTTTGTTCATTCGTTCTGGGGAAACGAATAAGGACGAATA
>JBBIUO010000463.1:0-2290 GCA_037440205.1 Chloroflexota bacterium | reverse complement strand
GCCTTTGCCATTCAGCGCGAACTTGGTTTGCCGATTTTATTTGCCGGCCTGGGCGAGAAGCCCGAGGATTTGCAACCCTTCGATCCCGATGCCTTTGTGGATGGGATTTTATCGAACAACTAGGAGATCGTATGCAGGATTTACTCAACCGCTTGCAGGCCGCGAATGACCTGACTCAACAACTCATGGTGCGTCTTTGACCTGGCGGACAAGGAAACCCAACTTGCAGAACTCGAAAAGGAAATAGAACGCCCGGAATTCTGGAATGATTCGACGAATGCGCAAAAAGTAATGAAGGTTGTTTCATCCCTGCGCGATGAAGTGGGGTCATGGAATGCGTTCAATCAACATCTTCATGATTTAACCGAACTGGCGCGGCTCGACGATGAATCTTTGCGCGGCGAACTGGAAACAGAAGTTGCCAAACTCGAAGCAGACCTCGACAAACGGTCCTTCGCCACGATGTTTTCCGGGCCGTATGACCACGACGACGCCATCCTCGCCATTCATGCCGGCGCGGGCGGAACCGACTCGCAGGACTGGGCTGGGATGCTTCAACGCATGTACTTGCGCTGGGCAGAGGCTCAGGGATTCCGCGCGGAGATTTTGGATTCCACGCCCGGCGAAGAGGCGGGAATCAAAAGCGTGACCATCGCTGTCGGCGGGGAGTATGCGTTTGGTTATTTGCGATCCGAAAAGGGCGTGCATCGTCTGGTGCGGCTTTCCCCTTTCGATGCCGCGCATCGCAGGCACACCTCCTTTGCGTTGATCGAAGTCCTGCCGCAGGTTTCGATGGAAGAGGCGGATGTTGACATCAGCCCAGGCGACGTGAAAATTGACGTGTTCCGTTCTTCCGGCGCGGGCGGGCAAAACGTGCAGAAGAATGCCACCGCCGTGCGCCTCACGCACATCCCGACAGGAATTGTCGTCACTTGCCAGAACGAACGCTCGCAATCCCAGAACCGCGAGTTCGCAATGAAAATTCTGCGCGCCCGCCTGCTTGAATTGAAGACGGCGGAAAAAGATGAAGAGCGCGCTATCCTGCGCGGCGAATACACCAAGGCCGAGTGGGGGAGTCAGATCCGCTCGTACGTGTTGCATCCGTACCAGATGGTGAAGGATCACCGCACCGACCATGAAACGGGCAACTCGCAAGCCGTTTTGGATGGCGACCTGAACGGATTCATGGAAGCCTTTTTGAAAAGCACGCTTGCCAAATGATGAAATAGGTCTCTTGCATAAATGCTCCCGCCGCCGTCCCTTGCGGAGCACCCTGTGGGCGGCGGCGTGTTTTGCAGGGAGCGGGTTTTTAGCATAAACGGAGGATGAAATGATTCAAAAATTACTGCGAAAGATTTTCTCACTCGAAAACTTGCTGGCGATTCTCCTCTGCCTCATCCTCATCGGCCTAACCATTTTCTCCGCCGATGCCACCCCCGCCTGGATCTATCAGGGATTTTAGATGTCGGTATTCAATGTCGGCGTCCTTGCCCTTGCCGCGTTTGTGATCGGGCGGCTGGGGAAGGGACGCCAATTCGTTTTACTGGGCGCGAGCGTTTTCTTCATTTACTGGCTTCAGCCCGCACAGCAAATCGTCAGTCTGACTTTTTGGCTCCCAACGGCCACCCTCGCGTTGACCATCTTTTGCTGGCGGCTGGTTTCTCCCCCTGAACTTCACGGTTGGAAGCAAAACTGGCCTGCGGCGCTGGTCGTTGCGGCGGTGATTCTCCTCGTTGACCTGGGTCAATTCATCGGCCTCGAAGAAATTTATCCAACCCCCGCGCCCCGCGCTTGGATTGTTGCGTTTGTGCTCGTTTCATTTGCGGCGTTGCTTTTCATTTTCTCCAAACTTCCACGCATGTTGTTTTTACCCGGCGCGGCGTTTGCAGGAATCATTCTGCTCTTCATCTTTTTGAAGTCTTCATTTTTCGTAAATTCCTTTTTTAATTTCATGGTTTCTGCGCGGGGCGGCCAGCCCAGTGACACAGGCTATTTAATTTCGTGGCTTGGTTTTTCGTACGTCGCGTTTCGATTGATGCATACGCTTCGCGATCATCAATCCAACCGCCTGCCCGCGTTGACTTTGGCCGAGTATGTGAACTACGTAATCTTTTTTCCGTACTTCACGGCGGGGCCCATCGAGCGCGCGGAGCGGTTCATGCCGGGGCTAAGAAACCCCGTCGCTTTAGCCGGGCAGGATTGGGTCGAGGCGGGGAAGCGGTTCTTCATCGGCATGTTCAAAAAATTCATCCTCGCCGATGCGCTGGCATTGATCTCGCTCAACGATGCT
>JBBIUO010000462.1:0-2300 GCA_037440205.1 Chloroflexota bacterium | reverse complement strand
AAAACCGGCGGTAGAGACCGCCAAATACGCGCTTTCGTGAAGTGCTGATTATACCAAGAGACCCTTTCCCTCAGCGGGTATAATTCAATCAATGGATTCACATCAAATTTCATTTCGACAATACCTTCTCTCCACTCTCGCCCTCTTCCTCCTCGGCTGGGGCGGACTCGTTGTGATCCTGCTTTACTTCGCTCCATTCGTCTGGGCGCGCTGGGGATTCTTTGTCTTCGGCATCATGGCGCTCACCGGCACGGCGTTGCCTATTGTGTATTTTCTGCATCGCCGTTTTCCATCCGAACCGCCCGCCGAACCGAATGTCATTGTGAGGCAGGCGGTGTGGGTGGGCGTGTACGGCGCAACGCTGGCATGGCTTCAATTGGGTCATCTCGTCACGCTGTACGTCATCCTCGGTCTTGCGGGCGGATTGATCGCCACCGAGTACTTCATCCGTCTGCGCGAAAAAGCAAATCGCCGATTGCCCGACATCAAATGACAACGCTTCGCAACCTTCCCTCTGTTGAACAAATATTGCAAACACAAACCGCGGCGGAATTGATCGCCCGTTACGGCAGGCCGCTGACGTTGAATGCCATCCGCTCCACATTGGATGACATACGAGCGCGCTTCAAATCTGGACAGATAACTGCCCTGCCTCTACGAGATTTGATCCTCGCCCAGGCAGGAGTCCTCCTCAGCGCGTGGACGAAGCCGACTCTCGTCCCGGTCATCAACGCTTCGGGCGTGATCCTGCACACCAACCTCGGACGCGCCCCGCTCAGCGACGATACCATCCGCGCCATGGATGTGGCCTCGCGCAGTTACTCCAACCTCGAATACGATCTCGAAAAAGGCGCGCGCGGATCACGACTCGTCCATGCCGAATCTATTTTGCAGAGACTCACCGGTGCAGAAGCGGCGATGGTTGTGAACAACAACGCCTCGGCGGTTTTGCTCGTCCTTTCGGCGCTGGCGAACAAAAAGCGGGTCATCATCTCGCGCTCGCAACTGGTGGAGATCGGCGGCGGCTTCCGCATTCCCGATGTGATGAAACAATCGGGCGCAAGGCTGGTGGAAGTAGGCACGACGAATAAAGTCCACTTGCGTGATTACGAGGAGGCGTTGCTTGGCGCAAATGTGATTGTCATGCGCGCGCATCCATCCAATTTCAAGATCATCGGCTTCACCGAAGAACCCGAATTGAAAGAGGTCATCTCGCTTGCGCACAATGCCGGCACAATTTTCGTGGATGACCTCGGCTCGGGCACGTTCCTCGACACAGCCAAATATGGGCTTGGACACGAACCCACCGTTCAAGAGTCGCTTGCGGCGGGGGCAGATATCGTCTGCTTCTCCGGCGACAAATTGCTTGGTGGGCCGCAGGCGGGAATCATCATCGGGAAGAAGGAACTCATCGAGAAGATTCGCAAACATCCGCTGGCGCGCGCGGTACGTGCGGATAAGACCTGTCTCGCGGGAATCACTGCCACGTTGTTGCACTATCTCAAGGATGAGGCGGAGAGGGAAATCCCAATCTGGAGGATGATCTCTTTAACGCCGAAGCAGGCCAAAGGTCGGGTGGAAGCGTGGGCGGATGAATTAGGTCAGGGAGAGGTTGTGAAGGGCGAGTCCACGGTGGGAGGCGGAAGTCTTCCCGCTGAATCCATGCCGACGTTCCTTCTTTCGCTGTCTGTGCAATCGCCCGATAAATTCTTGAAAAAATTGCGCGGTCAAAATCCGCCGATCATTGCGCGCACGGCAGATGACAAAGTGTTGCTCGACCCGCGCACCGTGCTGTTCGAGCAGGAAGGCGCGCTGTTGGTGGGGTTGAAGAATGCGTTGAAATCAAAATAAATAAACGATGAACTCACTGGAGAAACAATGAAATCGGAACTCGATGCCCTGATGGAATCCAGAAATCTGGATGCGATTCTCGTTTTTGGAAACGCTGAACATAACCCGCCCATGTATTATTTGACGGGCGGCGGACACGTCAGTCATGCCGCGCTCATCAAAAAGCGCGGAGAACAGGCGGCCTTGTTCTTCGGCGACATGGAACGCGACGAAGCCGCAAAGAGCGGACTGAAGTTGATCCCGTACAGCAAGTACGACTATGAAGAACTTCGCAAAAAGGCGGATGGAAATTCGCAACTGGCAGGCGCGATGCGGCTTGAATTGATGTTGAAGGATGTGGGCGTTGAATCCGGGCGAGTAGGCGTGTACGGAACCTACGATATCGGCCCCGTGTTTGGTTTGTTGACGCAGATGCAAAAACTCACGCCCGGCTTTGAATTCATCGGCGA
>JBBIUO010000461.1:0-2310 GCA_037440205.1 Chloroflexota bacterium | reverse complement strand
GCGCCGCCCTGGCATGTATCAACTACGAACGCAGTATTCAAGATCGTGACCAGTCATGGCAATCCTTCCACTTCGCCTCCCTCACTGCTGACCGGTCACTGGCTTCAATCTCGGAGAAGTTGAAAGAATATGCCATCGGCAACGACAATTATTCCATCACCGTCACCACACCCTCCGGCGAAGAATTCCACTGCTCATCGTATTACTACATGGATTAAACGTAAGAACCCACCGACATTTGCAGTCTACTCACTGCCATCAAACCGCAAAGGACTGACAATGGACTTCAAACTGACCATCTTCTCCGATTACATCTGACCGTGGTGCTACGTCGGCCAGGGTGTGGTTGACTTGCTGAAAACAGAATACAACGTGGACGTGGAATGGCGTCCGTACTATCTGTACTTCGACGTGCCGCCCGAAGGTATGGAACTGCCCGATTACGTCCTCCGCGCCCGCGCCAACGGCTCGGAGGAACGCCTGCATGAAATGGCGGGAATGTACGGCATGAAATTCATCTCCACGCGGCGTATCTACAATACCCGCCTCGCGCACGAAGCCACCGAATATGCCCGCGAACATGACAGGGCAAATGAATTCCATCGCGCTGTCTTTCAAAGAGTGTATGCCGGGGGACTGGATATCGGCAAATGGGATGTTCTCCGCTCCGCTGCCGAAGAAGTTGGGTTAAATGCCGACGATATGCAGGCCGTCGTGGAAGGTGGAAAATACACCGCCGAAGTAGCCGCACAGGTGATGCATGCTCGACAGATCGGCGTGAGAGGTGTTCCAACTTATGTGATCAATGAAAGGTACGCCATCGTCGGCGCAAGGCCGTATGAGTTTTTCAAAAGCGCGCTGGAGCAGATTATGGGGAAGCAACTGTAAATTGGGACAGTGAACACGAGCCGGTTGGCAGAATTGACCTCCGAAACCGTTTCTATATCCATGACTTTACAAAAAATGGCTGTTTTTGTAAAGTCACACTTTACAGAAATGGGGTATTTTTGTAAAATGAAACCATGACACCATATCCTCGCTTGCTTTTTCCTGCCCTGAAAGAGACATTAGCTGATAACCGCGCGGTAGTTATCACTGGAATGCGGCGGGTGGGCAAAACCACCTCCCTGTATTGGCTTCTTGAACAGGTTTCCTCGCCAAACAAAACCTATCTGGATTTGGAGCGGCTGGATTACCGCGCAGTGTTCCAGGAAAAAAATTACGATCTGATCCTGAATTTTTTCCGCAACCGTGGACTCGACCCCAGCCAGCCAATGACTGTGGCGCTGGATGAAATCCAATACATCCCAAACCTGCCCAGCGTGATCAAATATCTATCGGATCATTACCCAATCAAGTTTTTGCTGACGGGATCGAGCTCGTTCTATCTCAAGAATTATTTCACCGAATCGCTTGCGGGACGAAAGATCGTCTTTGAGATGTCGCCGCTGACTTTTGGGGAGTTCCTCGATTTTCGCGGCGTGACCCATCGAAGGAGGAGCGACTTCGCCGACATGCGCTTCGACCCGCATGAATTTGAACGCCTTAAAGATCTTTACGAGGATTATCTTTTATATGGCGGCCTGCCGAGTGTGGTGCTGGAAACGAGACCCAGCGTCCGCAAGGATATTTTGAACGACATTTTCTCCTCCTATATCAATGTGGATGTCCGCGCGCTGGCTGATTTTCAGAAGATAGGCGAGCTTCAAAAGTTGTTGCGTGTGCTGGCTTTACGGATTGGAAACAAGGTGGACCTGACCAAATTGCTGTCGGTGGTGGGGATTTCGCGCCCAACCCTCATGCAATATCTGGAATTCCTTGAAAAGACCTATGTCATTGCGCGCATTCCCGCCTACGCCGGTGGGGATAAACCCGCCGCGCTCGGCAAAAAACTTTATTTTTGCGATAACGGTATCGCGGGGATCTTGGCACAATTGAGCGAGGGCGCGCTCTTTGAAAACGCCATTTTCAATCAACTGCGGCATTATGGGGCTTTATCCTATCTTGCAAAAGGCAGTGAATACGAGATTGATTTCATTTTGGGCGAAGACAGCCCCTCCGCATTCGAGGTCAAATATCACCCCACGCCTTCGGATGCCCAAAAGTTGGATCGTATCGCCGAAAAGAATGGCATCAAAAAGAAATGGCTTATTGGGAAATTTCCCACGCCAGGGTATGAGGAGTTTTTGTGGGGAGGAACGATCTTCTAACCTTTTTCCACTTCCACTGCCACCTCGATGATTCGATCCAGCCGAAAGGTGCGCTCGGCTTCGCGGGTGTGGCAGTAGGCTTGCAGGTAAATATAATCGG
>JBBIUO010000460.1:0-2329 GCA_037440205.1 Chloroflexota bacterium | reverse complement strand
ATCACCATTAACTTTGAGCCTGTCCTGCCGGAACTGGTTTCCACGCCCACCCCCACGCCGACGCCTGCTGTGTGGAATCCCGGCGAGACGTTCAAGGATGCCAAAAAATCGGTGACGACCGCCTATCAGGGCATTGCGGATTTCCTCATCTGGTTCTTTGTGGTGCTGGTTCCCATCGTTGCCCCGCCCGTGTTCATCTTCTGGCTGTTGTGGAAGTTCTTCGCCCGCAAGCCGAACAAACCGGCACAATAAATCCACTCACCACGAAGGTAACAAAGGGTCACAAAGGGAAAACCTTTAAAAAGAAAGATCGCCTTTGCAAGCGGTCTTTCTTTTTTCATCCTTCATCCTTTTACCTCATCCGAACCCGCCACAAATCCATGGACTCGTCATAGCCGCGAATCTCGCCTTGGAAACGAGTCAGCGAATTGGGCGGGGCGTTCTTTTCGAGGAACTCGATCACTTCCTGGTCGCTGCGGATTGGCTCGGAGAGAATCGCTTCGCCGCCCGATGAAAAATTTGGCAAACGCGCGGCGATGTTCACGGTGGAGCCGAAGTAATCGAGTCTGTCATTCAAATTAACAACGATGCACGGCCCGTGATGAATCCCAACCTTGAGCGATAAAAGCGGCTCGCCTCTTTCCGTCAGTTGTTTTTGCACATCCCAAATCGCGCGCATGGCCGAGGACGGTTTGCGGAATGCGGCCATGATGGCATCGCCCATGGTCTTGACGATGGAGCCGCCCTCCGCGGTGACCGCGCGTTCCAAAATTTCAAAATGTTCGCGCACGCGCCCAAATGCAGGAGCATCGCCGATTTCACGATACAGCCTCGTTGAATTTCGCAGATCGGTGAACATCAACGTGGTTGCGCCGACGGAAATCTCCTCGCCGGGACGCAACACCTCGCTCGAAAAAAGGTCGCGGAAGACTTGCAGGGTGGTCACGTCCGCCGCCGTCGCCGCCTGATCTGACCAGGCTGTGCGAACCAGCTCAAAGGTCAGGGTTGAAGCGGTTTCGTTGATGAGTCGAATGCCTGGGCTGAGTCCCAGTTTTGTGACACCGGTCGGCCACCCGTTGACATTCGCATAAAAATCAATTTTTTCCGCGCCGCCGTTTTCCGCAACCACGATCTGCGTGCCGGCAATTCCCGAGGCGCGCAGGGAATAACGCCCCTCGCTGAGCATCGTCGAAAAAGGCAATTCCTCGCGCGGCGGCACGATGAGCGAAAACGCAATGTGCGGCTGGCGTTGGGGGCTTCCCACGCAAAACTCCACGGTCGCATCCACCGCGCGCACCGCCGGATTGGGGCGGAAGATCACTTCAACGTTGTGATCGAAGTTCGTCGTGAAGTCAATCTGACAGGTGTTGCAATGCGCCGTTGCGTGAAGGTCGCTCAAAGTTTCGTGGTCGTTTGTCACGCCGCGGCATTCGGGGCAGAGAATGTCCCAGTACATGTCCAACATGCCAACGCGCGTGGCGCGCAAAAACACCTTCAACACGGCGCGGCGATTCATGCCCCAGCCGTCGGCAAGCGCGTAGGGTCTCATGCGCTGGATGGAGAGATCGTCGGCGCGATGCAGATAATCATAAAGACGATTGAGGATGGATTCGTCCACGCCCTGCGATTTCAAGCGGTCGCTCATAACCTTGAATTTGGTGTGGCCCGACTGGGACAGTTTTCTTCCCGTGGCAGTGACCGCCATCGAGCCGCCGCTGGAGGCGATGCGGTCGTAGTTTTTGAACGCAGTTTCAAACAGCTTCGCGCTGACGCTGCCTATTGCAATCGGAATGCTGAGATCGCCCAGAATGTTCGCCGATTTCACCACCACGTCGTAGACGAGGCGTGTGCCGGATGGCTGGAGAGGCTGGAGGCGGCAATCCACACGCATTTCTGCAAGCGGCCCGGACTTGTAACGACGCAGGACGCCGAAGCGGTAGGGATAGGTCCACTCGAAGGGTTCCTCCTCCCATTTGATGTTGATGAGCGGAACTTTGAATCGCACAAGTTTTGTACCGTTCGAGATTCCGAGCAGTTGCATGGGGGGCAGGCCGGTATCGCGGTTGAAGCGATTCGTATCCGAGGCAAGCGGCCAGAGCGCCTCGGGTGAGGATTCAAGATCCCATGTCCATGTGTAGTGAAATTCCTTGGTCATGACGAGTCAGACAACCGTAATGGGGGTAATTTTACTCAAGTTTCGTTGAAGGCACATTACAGTCGGGTTAATGCAAAGCATCGGCTCCGGCAGTTTTGTCGGGGCCGATGTTTCATCTATCGGGTGGTGGTATATCAGTAAGTGATGTGGTGCGGAATGGCATTCCGCATACTC
>JBBIUO010000459.1:0-2336 GCA_037440205.1 Chloroflexota bacterium | reverse complement strand
GTCGAACAACTGCTCGACATTGGCGGGAATCATTTGTTTACAGCGGGGACATGCAATGGTGGTTTGAGGCATCTACTATTATTTCCGATTTACGATTTTGGATTTACGATTTGTTTATGTCATTGCGAGGAGGGTCGAGTAGGCCGAGTGCTCTTCGAGGCCGCATCGAGACCCGACGAAGCAATCCACAGGTCGAAGAGGAGATTGCTTCGAGCGAAAGAACACCGCTCTCGCAACGACATGGTTATCCCAACAGTTCTTCCAGCCGATCAATGTAACTTTCCATCACGGCGAAGGTTTCTTCGACGGGTTTGGGGGTGGTCAGGTCTACGCCCGCCTTCTTCAAGACGTTGAGTGAGTAGTCGGAATTACCTGCCTTGAGGAAGTCGAGGTAATCTTCCACAGCGTTTGGCTCCCCGCGCAGGATCCGTCCCGCCAGCGCATGGGCGCCGGAGATGCCGGTTGCGTAGGAGTAGACGTAATAATCCGCGAAGAGATGCGGGAACGTGGCCCAAGTCATGCCCACGCGCTCCCGATCCATGTCAAAGTGCGGACCAAACCCCTCGGCAAACAGATCAGCCATCAGGTCAATCATTGAATCGGCCGTCAAGGGTTCGCCGCGTTCGGCGCGCTGGTGAGTCTCCAATTCAAAGCGGGCCAGAGTCGGCATCTGGAAGAAGTAGCGGAACATGTTGCTCCCCACCGCTTCGAGGATCAACGCCACGAGGAAGTTTTTATCTTTCACGGTCTTGAGCAAATGCCCGCGCAAAAGGGCCTGATTGAAATTCGATGCGACCTCGGCGACGAATAGTGAATAATCGGTGTTGATGAACGGCTGGTTCTTGAACGTGAAGTAAGTGTGCATCGAGTGACCGAGTTCATGCACAAGCGTGCTCATGCTCACCATTTCGTCGGTGTAACTCATCATAATGAAGGGATTCGTCCCGTATGCGCCCGAAGAAAATGCGCCGTGACCCTTGCCTTGATTCGGATACACATCCACCCAGCGGTCGGTGGTGCAGGCGCGGCGGACGACGCTCACGTATTCGCTGCCGAGCGGCGCAAGACCTTCGCAGATCAAATCCACGGCCTTGTCGTAGGGAATTTTCACCTTCTTCTTTTCGATGGGCGCCCACATATCGTAGTAGGCAAATTTTTTCAAGCCAAGCGCCTTGCGGCGAATGTCGAAGTAACGATGCCAGACGGGAATGTTCTTCTTGAAGGTGTCAATCAGGTTGTGGAATACGTCTGTGCTGATGTTGAGATCGAACAACGATGCCGCCAGCGTGGACTCGTGTTTGCGCACGCGCATGTTGAACACGTTGGCCTGAATATTGGAAGCAAGGTTGTTCGCCAGCGTGTTCTTGTGCTCCACGTATTTGTCCATGTAAGTGATGTAGGCGGCTTTACGCGCCTTGCGGTCGGCGAGACCCATCAACTGCGTGTCGTAATTTCCCTGCGCCACATCGAGCGCTTTGCCCTTGCTGTCTTTGATCGGCTTGAATTTGAAATCGGCGTTGGTCAACATGCTGGTGGAATTGTAAAAACCGCCGAGCGGCTCGCTCACCATGCCAAGCACCTCCTCCACCTCCGCCGAACGGACGTGCGCCTGCTTGCGGAAAAGATTCTCGATGAAGAATTTATAAATGCCGAGTTTCTCCTCTTGTTGAATGAACTCATCGAGTTTGGCTTTACCAATCTCCAGCAGTTCAGGTTGCAGGAAGGAGACCGCGGAAATCACCTGCCCATACATGCCGCCTGCCTTCGCGCGCATACCGGCGGCCTTTTGATCGGTGGTATCCACCGAATAGGAAAAACTCGCATACATGAAGGCGACCTGCGCGCGCGTAACGATGCCTTCAAACGCCTTGAAGCCTTCGAGCAGGGCCGCGGCGCTCCCGCCTAATTTGCCCTGATGACTTTTCACCGACGGAATATCGGCGATGATCTTTTCAACTTCCTTTTCCCAGGCTTCATCGTTGGGAAAAACACTTTCGGAATTCCATTTATATTTTTTGTCGATTTTACTGCGAGGGGGAATGGGTGCCATGAGGATTATCCTTCTTATTGATTGTGGGCTGATTTTACCATTGCGAATCATCTCGGAAGGGAGAAGCAGATTCTCGCGCCTGAGTCGGGCTTCGAGCGTTGTGCCGAGCCGGTCGAAGCATCGGCCCAGATGCGGCCGCCGTGCGCTTCCACGATTGCCCGCGCGAGATAAAGTCCCAGCCCGGCGCCCTTCGTCTGCTTTACGGCGTTCGTCGAACGATAAAAGCGGTCGAAGATGTGCGGCAGGTCTTTGGCTTCGATGCCGGGGCCTTCGTCGCTCACGCAAA
>JBBIUO010000458.1:0-2352 GCA_037440205.1 Chloroflexota bacterium | reverse complement strand
GATTGCGCCCGATTCGTTCCTGCCTTACTGCATTTCGTTTTCGGTGGGGATGCAGGTTTTGTTCCTGCCGATTTTGGGAGCGATTGCAGATTACTCGCATCGCCGCAAACAGATGATGCAGTTGTTTGCGACCATCGGCGCGATTTCCACGATTTTGATGTTCTTTTTGACCGGAACATTGTGGTGGCTGGGCGGTTTGCTTTTCATCGTGGCGAACCTGGCGGTCGGCGCGGCGATGGTTTTTTACAACGCGTATCTGCCGAGCATCGCCAGTGAGGATGAACGTGATCGCGTCTCTTCGTATGGCTGGGCGATGGGCTATCTCGGCGGCGGTATTTTGCTTGCGTTGAATCTTGCGTTCTTTATTTTCAGCGAAGACCTTGGGGTTCCAACTTCTCTGGCTGTCCGAATCAATCTCGCATCAGCGGGAGTGTGGTGGCTGGGATTTTCGTTTCTCACCTGGTCACGTTTGCGGGCGCGTCATGCGGTGCATGAACTGCCCCCCGGTGAAAGTTATGCCAGTGTAGGATTCCAACAGTTGAAACACACGTTGAGCGAGGTGAAGCACTACCCCGAAACATTGAAATACCTGCTGGCTTATTTCCTTTACAACGACGGCATTCAAACGGTCATTGCGGTGGCTTCCACGTTTGCCGCCGCCCCATTGATTCAGGGCGGGCTGGCGCTCGAACAAACCACATTGACCGCGGTCATTTTGATGATCCAGTTCATGGCATTTTTCGGCGCGTTGTTCTGGGGGAAACTGGCAGGCTGGATCGGCGCAAAGCAATCCATCATCGTCAGCCTGGTGATTTGGGCGGGCGTGGTGATCTATGCGTATGGCGGTTTGTACGGGGATTCCACGACGATTCAATTCTTCATCCTCGGTGCGTTCATTGCACTGGTGATGGGCGGGTCGCAGGCCATCAGCCGCAGTCTCTTCGCGCAGATGATCCCCGAAGGCAAGGAGGCGGAATTCTATTCCTTCTATGAGGTTTCCGAACGCGGCACTTCGTGGACAGGGCCGTTGATCTTCGGTCTGGCCAATCAAATTTTCGGAAGCCTGCGCTACGGCATCCTCTCGTTGATTTTCTATTTCATCGCAGGGCTGATCGTCCTGCCGATGGTGAATGTCGGCAAGGCGGTGGAGGATGTGAAGAAATACAATGAGATGAAGAGGAATGGGAAATAGAGATGGCAGTCGCTTCCCGCTTGGACGACTAAAGTCGTTACTACATTTCTGTTATTGCGTGATGCTCACTGGCAGTTCGTATACGCGCTTTTGGTCGTAATTCCTTTCGACGATGACCAGCCTGTAAATCGGGCCTTCACCGGCGAAGGAGAGTTGAAAATCGGGCGCGACTCTCTTATTGAATACGGTGAATTCATGCTCGCGCGCGAGGTTGAACAGGTTGTACATGGAACGGCTTCCGATCCGCGCGGCGAAGATAAACCCGTCAATGGTGACATACACCATGAATTTGTCGTTCGGGCCAACGGCGTAAAATCCCTTCGCCAGCGGACCGAGGTCGTATTCCAGCCCATCTTCACAGCGCAGGACGTGAAGGATGTCGCCTTTTTTGGTGTCGGTCACGCTGATGACGATGCCGGGGCAGGATGTCCATTGCGAGGTGGGGGTTATCGTGGGAATGGAACTGTGGAAAAGAGTCACGGTAAAAGTGGGCGCAACGGTTGGGATGAGAGTCGCGGTGGGTGTGTCGGTCGGCGAGGGAGGGGGTAGGGTCGGCGTTTCGCTGACAGGCGGCAGGCCGGGTTGAGTCACGCCGAGGTTGCACGCATTGAGCAACATCACGATTGTGACCGCAAGGGGTATCAGGATTACGCGCTTGTCAGTTGGCATCACGGCCTCTTTTCTCCGATTTGAGTCGAAAAAATTATAGCATCAAAAAAGCAGGCCCGGCGTTCACCGTCGGGCCTGCTTTAATTCGATGATTCAACAACTATGGGAGATTCTTCGTCGCCAGAAGAACACTGGCTCCTCAGAATGACACATTTCAGAATGACATACTCGTGATTTATTGAAGATGTTTCTCGAATTCCGCCACCAAGTCTTCGCGGGAGACGAAACCGATGAATTTTTTCAGCACATTTCCGTTTGCATCCAGCAGGTAGAATTCGGGCTGGTAATAAAAACCAAGCGCGCGCTGGAAGCCGTCTGTGCGGGAGTCGTCAGCGTCGAGGTATGTGAATTTTACTTTTCCAAAATATTCTGCTTCGAGCCCAAGAACCATGGGCGCCAGTGCACGGCAGGTTGCTCAGGTGAAGCGGAAAAATTCCACCAGTTGCAATCCGCCTGAGTTGAGCGAAACGGTGGTTGGGTCGGTGGCTTCG
>JBBIUO010000457.1:0-2360 GCA_037440205.1 Chloroflexota bacterium | reverse complement strand
GTTTTGCGTTAGAGAACGCAAACTATGCGAGGTTTTCGTGATCTACTGATTATCAGCACTTCACGAAAGCGCGTATTTGGCGGTCTCTACCGCCGGTTTTGCGTTAGAGAACGCAAACTACGCGAGGTTTTCGTGATCTACTGATTATTCCTTTGTTCCTGGGTGATCCCATCTTTACCGCACGTTCGTTAAAATCATTAATACAACTTTCCCCGGCGCAAATCAAGTGACAAAAGTTATATTATCCCGGTTCGCTTTTCTTTGCCGTTTTCAGCAACCCGCTATCCTCTCCATAATGCAAAATGAGGTAATTCGATAATAACGCCAGACCGGCAACCATGTAACTCGCCGGGTATGCAATCACCGAGATGACATTCAGGGCGTTTTGAACTGCGAGCGGAATCAAATCGTATCCGCCGAGCCAGTAAAACGTATCAATGCTGTCGGCCAGGGCAAAGAGGATCAAGCCCCACCAGGGCCGGCTCCACTGTCCACGCCCGAAGAGGAGGGAGAGCCAGATGGCGGTTGAACCTTCCGCCAGATCGAAAACGGGATAAAGCACTGCGACGAAGAGGATGATCCATGCCGACTCTCCGCCCAACCCGGCCTTTGCCGCCAGGTTTGCGAGACCGGCCGCGATCAAAAATGCCAGCGCGACCAATCCCAGATAGATGCGTCTGCCTTTTCGTTTTTGCGCGCCATACACCAGCCTGACCTGATAATAAAGCGCAAGACCCAGATAAAAATACCCGGCCAGCCAGCACAGGTCAATCAAAGTAAAATCGGGATAGGGCGAGTTGACGTAAATCACGTTGTAGACAAGCCCGCCCGCCTCGCCGGCCACCCAGAACCACAAGCCGATGGCAAACGCCTGCCAGATGCGATGAGGTTGTTCCTCCTTTTCAAATTGACGGGTAACCAGTGTGCCGGCAACCGCCGCGCCAACCGCAGGGATCAGGATGAGAACAGCGACAAACTGGTCGTTCCAAAAGGAGGAAAGCGATGTGGTAAGAGGCCCGGTATAGTAGGCCCAGACTGTCAGAATCAACAGGACGACAGAGCCTGCCATGCAGGCTTGCAACAATATTTTTGGTGAAACTTTGGGAGCCGGGCGATTGGGAGGGTTGCTCATCATGCTCATTCCGAAAATGCGGCAGGGATCAAACGCTGGGATTGCAACAGGGCGCGTTCGTCGGGGTGGATCTGCTCGAAGGTTTCGTTCAACAAACGCGATGTCAGGTTATTTCCGATGACAAAACTCATCTGCGCGCCCATGGCCATGAACAGGGCGCGGTAGGCATACGCGGCATCCATCAAATACGGGAAAAAATGCGCGTCCAGCACATTGTTTTCCTCCAGTTCGATGTTCCAATGCCAGGGTCCTATCAGGCGGTTCAACTCGCGATTCATGGTCAGCAGTAATTTCTGCCCAACCATTTCCCGATAGCGGCTGAGTATCTTGTGACTCCAGTGAACGGCGCCAAGGCGCAGAACAGAGCATTGATATCCCTGCCTGGAGGGCAACAGGGTATACGCGGCGACCTCCCACGGCAGACGGTCTTTTTCACTCCCTGGGAATTCTGAAATAAAGCCGCCCGTCGTCGAAAAGATGACATCCGATTTTTCCGCCTCTCCTTTCCAGAAGAGGACAAGCCCCTGACATTGCTCCGACGTTATCTCAGCGAGGCCGCTCCATTGTTCCTGCTTCCATTGTTCGACCTGCGCGTCCCAGGCTTTGGGCTCGAGAATCGTAAATTCGTTTTTGACCTCGGATTCGAGCGCAAACAACGTCAACCGTCCGGCGACATCGGGAAGTTGAATCGCCCGAATACGTTTCACTTGATCCTGCAGTGAATTAAACTCGCTCAAGGGCATGGATTTGGCACGACCGCCATCCGTCAGATACGCCAGTTTGGACGCTCCGTTGGCAATCAGGAGGACGGCGGATTTTTCCCCGTCAAGTTTTTTCTCGATCAAGCCGCTGGAATTCCGCTCACGAAGATATTCCTCCGCCGCGATCTGGGAAGTGTTTTTGGGGAGTTCTTCTGCCTGATTGAAAAATTGCTTCATGCCTGGTTGGATTAAATGATGAGGGGGAAAAAACGAACAAGCCGAATCGGTTATAAATATTTTACTTGATTTTCCCTGCCCCGGCTGATTTCGTCAAATTTGGGTCGTGGGCTTAGCCACAGAGGACTTAGAGTTTTTTCTCAGGAAACTCTGTAATCTCTACGGCTAAGAAGATTAAAGCCCGCCCTTTTAGCCACTCCTTCAAATGTTGGCGCATGTGTTTCCTTCCGATACACTATAGACCTTAAGAAAAAGAATTTGAAATTGGCACTTTGAAAAAAGAGAGGGAT
>JBBIUO010000456.1:0-2387 GCA_037440205.1 Chloroflexota bacterium | reverse complement strand
ATGGATGGGCCTCGGTGTACTGAATTTTCCCCCCAGTATAGCACGGACGTTTCGTTTACGTCCTGTGAGTTCCTTCCGTTCGAATCAGATGAATATCACACCTGGAACTTTACCGGCGTGCTTGTCTTTTGTTCCTCGCCGTTTTCCGTTTTGCTGAGCGGAAGGATCACGTGGAATTGACTGCCGGGAAAATTGATCTCATCGTAGCCGGGGCTTTCCACGTAAATGCGCCCGCCGTGCGCTTCGACAATTCCCTTTGCAAGCGCCAATCCCAGCCCTGCGCCGCCGCCTTTGAATCTCGTCTTGCTGGTGGAATGTTTGCCGAGTTCGCCGGGTTGATAGAACTTGGTGAAAATGATCTCGTGAAAGTTTGGGTCCACGCCGACGCCTGTATCGCTGATGACGATCTCGACGCCGCCGTTCGGAAGGTCAATGATGGGTGGGATGCCGTGGCCTGTGACAGTGATCCTTCCATTATTCGGCGTGAACTTGACCGCGTTGCGGATGAGATGGTGGAACAATTTTCGCAGAAGGTTCGGGTCTGCTTTGACGTGCGGCAGGCTGGGAAGGTCAATGGTGAGGGAGTGTTTCCTCTCTTTGATGGACGAGCCTTGCTCGATGCAGACTTCCTGAATCAGGCGTCCAATTTCCACAGGCTGGATGTGCGGCTGGAGGGAACGCGCATCGATCTGTGCGATGTCGAACATCGAATCCATGACCTCGTGCAGGCGGATCGTGCCGTCGTGGATGTTGGTCATGATCTGCTTGTAGTTCGGATCGAGGCTGGTATCTTCCAACAGCATTTCCGAGTAGCCCTTGATGACGGTCAACGGCGTGCGGAGTTCATGTGAGGCGATGCTGATGAAATCGGATTTTGCCTGGTCAATGCGTTCGAGGTCGCGGTTGTTCTTTTCCAGCGCGCGGCGCGCCTGGCGCAGTTCGTTGTTCAGCCGCATGAGGTTGTCCACGAGCCGCGCATTTTCCAGCGCGATGGCGGTCTGGTTTGCGTGCGAACTCAGTGTGACAAGGTCTTCCTTGGTGTAGCGGTTGCCGCTCAACTTGGGGCCGAACGCCAGCAGGCCGATCCATTGTTTCTTGGCAAAAATGGGTATGTACACTTCGGCGTGAAGCTGGCTGAACCACTCCCTCTCAAAAGGAGAAGCAGACCGAAATGCCGGAAGCAGGTCAAGGTCATATTGAAGAAGCGGGCGTTGTTCCCGTATGAAGTACGAGGCGATGATCCCGTTTTCATCCAATTCGACGGCGACCATTTGTCGTTCTTCGGGACTGCGCGCGGAGCGAAGCCTGTATTTTTTGTGACCTTCGGCGTCGCGGTCTGAATCCACAAGAAAGAGAAAGCCGCGTTCGATTGCCATCGCTTCGAGGATGATGCCGACCGCGATGCTGGCGAGGCGATCCATATCCAGAATGTTGCTGATGCTTTCGCTGTATTTATGGATGGTGTGACTGGGATTGTATTGATCGCCCTTGACCCACTTGTTGACCGCGCGCGAGACCAGGTTGATGAGCGGGGTGAAGATCAACGTGATCACCAGCGCGACGGATGCGCCTGCAAGCAACGGGTTGAATCTTTGCGCCTTGCCAAACACGGCCTGTAACAATAGATAACCCGCCACGTAAAACCCGACGATCGCCGCTGAGATCACAACATAAACAAGCACGCGCCGAATGATCTGTTTCAAATCGGGAACGTCGTGCGTGCTGATCACATAGACCATCAAAAACGCAACCAGCAGACGCAGGGGCTGTCCTGTAATTGATTGGTTGGAGAAGAGCAGGGTATCGCTGATGAATAGAAGGAAAGCGGTCGACCACCAGTAATTCAAACGGTCACGGAACAGTTGCAGGAGGTCTTCCTTGCTCGTGTTCGAGATCGCAAGCACGAGGCTGATCGAAACGATGAGCCATCCCAAAATGATCCAGGACGGTCCCAGCCGTGAACGCGGGAGCGTCAGGGTTCCATTCGTCCACAACACATCGGGAAGGTTGAGCGCGTTTGTCAAAATCAATGCAAGCCCAAGCATCCATAAAATCCACACACCAACCCAAATCCACCAGGTTTGACGCCTGAGAAACGTCTGAAATGCGAGCATCAGGATCGCCATCAATGTGAACGCGAGATATGTTTGAATTTCCTGAAAGGGCAGTGTCCCGCTTTTGGATGCTTCAATCGCCTCCGCCACATTCATGACCATTGCAAGAAGGGCGAACGACGCCGCGAACCAGATGGAAGCCCCTTGCGTTTCATCCCGCCGTTGCACCGCAAAGAAAATGATCGGGAGATACAAGGCTCCCAGCAAAAGTAGATAGATAAAAAGCGTCAGAGATGTGTTCATGACTTGCAACGTGGGATTTTACCCGAAAAA
>JBBIUO010000455.1:0-2448 GCA_037440205.1 Chloroflexota bacterium | reverse complement strand
CGTTCATCCTCATCACGCACGACATCGCCACCTCCAGCGAACTCGCCGATGAAGTCGCCATCATGTATGCCGGTCAGATCGTGGAAACGGGCGATGCGCAGGATTTCTTCCCTGCGCCCCTGCATCCGTATTCGCAGATGTTGATGGCGAGCGTCCCGCGCCTGCGCACGGATTCGGACCCGATGTTCATCACGGGTCAGCCTCCCAGTTTGATGAACCCGCCGTCGGGTTGCCGTTTTGCGGCGCGTTGTCCGTATCGTTTTGAAAAATGCAATGAAGAACCGCCCGTCTTCAAAAAAGGAATACGGAAGGTCAAATGCTGGCTGCACGAGTAACGCTCCAACCGCCGTCCCCGGCGGGATTTAACGCGAAGGCGCGGAGTCGCGAAGAAAAAATATTAAATCCTCGCGTCCTGGCGGCTTTGTGTTAAAAGCCTCGTCTGAAAGTAGGTTGAGTTAATAAGGAACACCATGTCACCCCTGGCTCTCTACGATGTCCTCTACATGTTCAAGGAGATTCACACCGTTGTCCTTGATTTTGGATCGAGATTGGATGAAGAACAACTTCACTGGCGCCCGCGCGGCTACAGCACCTCCATCGGCTTTCACCTCTGGCGCCTGGCGCGCGAATCGGATTACCTCAAGGCGGTCATTTTGGAACGCACGCCCCAACTCGTCCCTGAGTTTGGGGAGCCGAGGGAAATTTGGGCGGAGGAAAACCTTGCCCAACGCTGGGGTTTTCCCACAGAATTGAACGCCACCGTGGGCACCGGGTTAAGCGACGAGGTTGCGGTCACCCTGCCCATTCCCAAAAAGGGCGAGTTGATGGATTACCTGCGCCGCTCGTACGACGCGGTGGAGACGTTCGTTGAACTGCTGGATGAACGTTACCCAAATTTCCAGAACGCGGATGAAGAACTGAAAAGAAAACTGCAAAACATCCGCCTGAACCTGCTTGTGTTTCTTTCGCACGACTGTCGTCACCTCGGCATGATGGAATGTTTGAAAGGCCTGCAAACGGGCTTTGGTTCCGCGACGGAACACAGAAAGTGACGGACGCTTATGATTACCGACATGATCACCGAACTACGAAAGGTAAACAAGATGACAGTCAATGTTGAAGAACCGAGGGAAACCCTGCTATCCATCCGCGGCCTGCACGTGTGGTACGAATTGCGCCGCTTCGGATTCGGCCACGCGGGTTACGTCAAGGCGGTGGACGGCGTCAGCTTTGAACTGGCTGAAGGGGAAACGGTGGCAGTTGTCGGTGAGAGCGGATGCGGCAAATCCAGTTTGATGAAGACCATCCTCGGGTTGAACATCCCCACCAGCGGCGAAGTCGTTTTCGATGGAAAGAATCTCGCGCACCTGAAAGGGGACGACCTGCGCGATTATCGTTTTGAAGTGGGCTACGTCCAGCAGGACCCGTACGGCGCGCTTCCGCCGTTCATGACCGTTCAACAAATTTTGGAAGAGCCGCTCATCATCAGCGGTTTGAAGGACAAGGCGGCGCGGCTCGAACAGATTCGCAAAACGATGAACGAAGTGAAACTTCATCCCGCCGAAGATTTTCTGCCGAAGTTCCCGCACATGTTGAGCGGCGGCCAGCAGCAGCGCATCGTCATCGCGCGCGCGATGATCCTTGAACCGAAAATGATCGTGGCCGATGAACCTGTTTCCATGCTCGATGCCTCGGTGCGCGTCGAGATTTTGAAATTGATGAAGGCTTTGCAGGAACAGCATCAACTCTCGGTCATTTACATCACGCACGATCTTTCCACTGTGAAATATTTTTCCTCGCGCATTTTTGTGATGTACGCCGGCAGCCTGGTCGAAAAGGCCGATACGCGCCGCCTGCTCGATCATCCCCTGCATCCGTACACGATGGCCTTGCTCGCTGCCACCTCCGATCCCGATGCCCGCAATGCGGATACCTTCAAGGATGTGCCGCCCGGCGAACCGCCGAGTTTGGTGAACCCGCCGAAGGGCTGCCGCTTTCACCCGCGTTGTGCGCAGGCCATCGCAGGTTTATGCGATGAAACCGAGCCTGTGGATTTTGAACCTGAACCCGGGCATTTTGTGGCCTGCTGGCTGTATCAACCAAAATGAAATCTCCCCGCTTCCTCCTTACCCTCGGCCTGATCCTGATGCTATTGGGCATCCTCCTCCCCTTTTTGATGGTCGTCCACGTGATCGAATCCACCTTCTTCATGAATTTCTTTTCGTGGGCATCCTCCGTGCTCGGACTTGCGCTTGGCATGATCGGCGTGACTTACATGGTGAAACGCCGCCGCGATTGATTGTTCCCGCTGAATTCGCGCGCGTGAGGCAAAAGGGAGAATTGAAAATCATGACATTTGTCACTTCGCTGTAAAGTGATTTTCTGTATAACCAATACTTCACGAAAGCGCGTAATTGGCGTTCTCTAACGCCTAATTTGCGCCAGAGA
>JBBIUO010000454.1:0-2451 GCA_037440205.1 Chloroflexota bacterium | reverse complement strand
CCAGCCAGACCCGTCTCAAAAACTGGTCGTGGTGCAGGTCTTTTATGGCACGACGTGGATAACGGTCAATCAGGCCTGGGGGCAGAGCATCTATATGTTGGAGAATAAACCAGATAAAGGTTGGTGCCAGATTCCGGGGCATACGTTTGAATAACTGATGTTCAGTAGATCACGAAAGCGTAGTAACCGCTTCGCGTCAGTCACTTTTTGCCCGAACGACTGAAGTCGTTACTACTTTACCTGCTTGTGGGGCGAAACTCCCAAAGGGAGGAAAATGTTTGGGGTGTTTGCCGCAGGTTCGAGGTCGGAAAAGATGCGGGGGTCTTTCATCCAGGATGGGGAGCGAGCCGAATTTACTTCCCTTTGATGAAGCCGTATGCTGAGGTCAGAATGAAGAAAGGAGAATGCCATGAACGCTTCCGAGATCATCTTCCTGCTCTTTGTTGCCCGCCTCATCATCCCGTTTGGGTTGTTGATGCTGATCGGCGAGTGGATGCGCCGCAGGGAATCCAATTACTGGCTGAAGTGAGGTCCCCATGAACGAGATACTTGCTGTTGTCCTAGGTGTTTTTCTGCGCCTGGTCGTGCCGCTGGTCCTGACCGCGCTGGTCGTTTACCTGCTTCACAAACTGGATGCGCGCTGGCAGGCGGAGGCCGAAAGGGAACGCGCCGCGCTGGTGAAGGATGAAATGCCGTGCTGGAAAGAGCAGGGCCTTGCGATGGAGGAGATCAAACTGCGCGCCGCCAAAGCCGACCAGCCGTGCTGGCAAACCCACCGGCTGGCGAACGGTTATTTGCGGGAAGCCTGCCTGGATTGTGAGGTGTTCCTCTCCGCGCCTGCGCCTTCTGCAAAACAGGTCAATGCCCACGTTTGATGGAGGTGGAAAATGTTTTCACGTTTCGAGAAAATTTTGATCGCTCTGATGTTTGCCCTGTTGTTTGCGGGCGTTGCGTTGATTGCCGCCTCTGCCCAGGGCGGTAATCCTCCGCCTCAGGATGAAAAGAATGATTGCGCCGAGTGCCATGAAGATTCTCAGATGAGCTGGCAGAACGGCCCGCACGGAAACGCCACCGGCGACCCGGTCTTTGTGACGGCATGGGCGGAACAGGGCAAACCCGCCGCCTGCCTCTCCTGCCATGTGACGGGATACGATGAAGCCACCGGCACCTGGAAGGAGGATGGCGTGACCTGCGCGGCCTGTCATATTGACGAAGGCGGCGATCACCCGAAGACCAACATGAGCATGTACCCCACTTCAAAGACCTGCGGAACGTGTCACACCGATGCGCGTTTTGCCGTGGAATCCTGGGAGGGAAGCGTTCACTTTGCAAAGGGTATGGACTGCACCACCTGCCATGATCCGCACAATGCCTCGTTGAAGGTCACATTGAATTTGCGAGACCCATCTCCCGTCAAGGATGCCTCGCGTTTGTGTATCAGTTGCCACGAGGAAGCCAGCATGGACTTCCCGTATTCGGTTCACAGCCAGGAGGGAGTCACCTGCATTGACTGTCACCTGGAGCATTTGGAAAATCCGAATAAGACCATCCATGCGGTTGCGGATCATTCATTCAAGGCCAGCATTCAAACCTGCACAACCTGTCACGCCGGGCAAATGCACGCGAACGGCGAAGCAATTTCAACCAAAGAGGCTGTGGGTGTTTTAATGGTTGAACCCACCGCCGAGCCGACCCCTGCTGTGGAAATGTCTTCGATCGTGCCGGAGCCGAAACCGGTTTCACCGGTTGGATACGCCGGCATCGCCGCTTTGATCGGTCTTGCGGCGGGCATGGTGCTGGCTCCGTGGCTCGAACGCTGGTATCGCCTCGTTTTGA
This sequence comes from Chloroflexota bacterium, assembly GCA_037440205.1. Classification (GTDB taxonomy): domain Bacteria; phylum Chloroflexota; class Anaerolineae; order Anaerolineales; family Villigracilaceae; genus Villigracilis. The sequence continues at coordinate 615 of JBBIUO010000454.1, read as the reverse complement.
AGAAATCCGAGGAGGTGCGCCATGACGGGAAATAAACTCAACAACCTGGCTCCCGCCGCCGTCCCCGGCGGCAGGGATGCCGCCGAGAGCAGGCAAAAAGAGAAGCATTTCAGCCGGCGCGATTTCATCAAACTCTCCGCGGTTGGGCTTGCCGTTGCCGCTGGCACGCGCGTCATCCGGGAGGCAGGGGCTTCAGAAGGCGCGAAGGGTGAACGTCAATGGGTCATGGTCATTGACCAGGCCAAATGCACAGGTTGCGGACAATGCAACCTGACATGCCATGCGAACAACGATATCAACCCCGAAATGGATTGGAACAAGATCCTGGACGCGGGTGAAGTGAACGGAGAAAGTGTACCTGCCGCGGCCTTGTATGCAGTGCGAACATGCGCCCTGTGTGGAGGTCTGCCCGGTGAGCGCCTCCTACTACCGCGACGACGGCATCGTGATGATGGATTACGACAAGTGCATCGGTTGCCGTTATTGTATGGTGGCCTGTCCGTACGATGCGCGAGTCTTCAATTGGAAGGCCTTCACCGGCGAGAATCCCGCCGTTCCGGAATGGGGCGAACCCGAAGTGGAACGCCGTCCGCGCGGTGTGCCGGAGAAATGCTC
>JBBIUO010000453.1:0-2452 GCA_037440205.1 Chloroflexota bacterium | reverse complement strand
CTCTTCTTGTACCTGTGTACCTGTTTCCTTGTGTCCTTCTTCCATCTCACGCAATCTGCGGTGTGCCGCTTTTCTTTCCAAAAGGCGATGGGAAGAGGTTTTCGAATTCCTCGCGGGTGATGGATTCGACTTCGAGAAGTTTCTGCGCCACGGCATCCAATTGTTTGCGGTATTTCTTGACCAGCGCCTTGGCAAGTTTGTACGAATCTTCGACGATCTTGCGGACTTCGCGATCGATCTGTTCTGCGACAGCCTCGGAGTAATCGCGCTGTTCGGAAATTTCGCGTCCGAGGAAGATCATTTCCTCTTTCTGGCCGTAGGTCATGGTGCCCATTTCGTTGCTCATGCCGAGGCGGGTGACCATGGCGCGCGCCATACGGGTGACTTGTTCGATGTCATTGGAGGCGCCGGAGGTGATGTCATCGAAGATCAATTCTTCCGCGGCGCGGCCACCGAGCGCCATGGCAAGGGTGGCAAGCAATTTCTTGCGCGAGGTGAGGATGCGGTCATCGTCGGGGCGGAACCACGTCACGCCGCCGGCCTGTCCGCGCCCCACAATGGTCACTTTTTGGACCGGGTCTGCTTCAGCGATGGCATTTGCCACTATCGCATGACCCGCTTCATGGTAGGCAATGATGCGCTTCTCTTCGTCGGAAATGAGTCGGGATTTGCGTTCCGGCCCCATCACCACACGTTCGATGGCTTCTTCCAACTCCGGCTGGCCGATTGCCTTCTTGTTGCGGCGGGCGGCCAGGATCGCGCCTTCGTTGACAAGGTTTTCCAAATCCGCGCCGACAAATCCCGGCGTGCCGCGCGCAACCGAAGCGAGGTCGGCTTGCGGATCCAGCGGCTTGCCTTTGACATGCACTTTGAGAATGGCTTCGCGGCCCTTCACATCCGGGCGATCCAGCGTGACGCGGCGGTCGAAGCGGCCGGGACGAAGAAGCGCCGGATCCAAAATATCGGGACGGTTGGTTGCGGCGATGATGATGACATTGGTGTCGGTGCCGAAGCCGTCCATCTCAACGAGCATTTGATTCAGCGTCTGCTCGCGCTCATCGTGCGAGCCGCCAAGTCCTGCTCCGCGCTGGCGGCCGACGGCGTCAATTTCATCAATGAAAATGATGCAGGGCGAATGCCGCTTGGCCTGATCGAACAGATCGCGCACGCGGCTCGCGCCGACGCCGACGAACATTTCGACGAATTCAGAACCTGAAATGGAAAAGAACGGCACGCCTGCTTCACCGGAAACAGCCTTTGCCAGCAGGGTCTTGCCGGTGCCGGGAGGGCCAACCAGTAAAACGCCCTTTGGAATGCGCGCGCCGAGTTGAATGAACTTCTGCGGCTCCTTGAGGAACTCGACAATCTCTTCGAGTTCCTGCTTCGATTCCTCCGCGCCGGCCACATCAGAAAATGTCACGGTGGGATGCTCGCCGCTGAACATGCGCGCGCGGCTCTTGCCAAACGACATGGCCGCATTGTTGCTTCCCTGCGCCTGGCGGAAGATAAACCACAACACGCCGGCCATCAACACCACCGGCAGAATGTAAATGGCGCCGCTCAAAACGCCCGCCCAAACCGAAGGCGCGCTCACTTCAATGACCACATTCTCAGGGGCAAGTTGCCCGGTTGTAACACCCAGGCTGCGGAGCTGTTCCACGAACGTGGCATCCGGCTCCTTGCGGGATTGAACACCTTCCTCGACGCCGTTTTTATAAATCACGCGAACAGTGTCGTCACTGCCGATCACAATACGGGCGACTTCACCTTTTTGCACAGCCAGCGCCACCTCGTTAATGGTGAGCGGCTTTTCTGTGTTCAAATTTTCGCGCAGGCCCATGTAGAACATGGCGCCGATGGCAACGATCAGAAGGAAATACACAAAAAACGATTGACTACGGGAATTCACGGAATCCTCCAAAGTTGACTTGCGGCTGGATTATACCAAGTCCGTTCTTTAGATGACATGTGCCGGGGAAATATTATATGATTCTCTAACACGGTCTTAACGTACCGAAAACTGCCTGCAAAAACCACCGGCAGTGACCTCCCCGGAAGAGCCGCCTTCGAGGACAAATGTCACTAACTGCAAATCAAACTTAAATATAAAATCACCCCATGCAGACCCAATCCCCCGCAACCACCGACCGACGGTTCCTTACGCGCTTCGCCTGGCTTTCGATTGGCGCGGCAGTCCTTACCATGGCGTTGAAAACGATTGCCTATTTTCTAACCGGCTCAGTGGGACTTCTTTCCGATGCGCTGGAATCCATCGTAAACCTGGCCGGCGCGATGATGGCGCTTGCCATGCTGACCATCGCCGCCCGTCCCGCCGATGAAGACCATGCCTACGGCCACACCAAAGCCGAGTATTTTTCCAGCGGCGTCGAAGGGACGCTGATCCTGATCGCCGCCATCAGCATCATTGCCGCCGCTATTCCAAGATTCATCA
>JBBIUO010000452.1:0-2492 GCA_037440205.1 Chloroflexota bacterium | reverse complement strand
GCCGCGCAGGTGATCGTGCGCCACAGTGACGCCGTCGGCGGGCATTTTGAAACGCACGGTGTATGACTCGCCATTGGCAATGCGGCGGGCGGCTTCTTCAGGGTCGAGTCTGCGGCAGGTTCCGTCGTAATGCGGATTCTGTTTGTTCTTCATCTGCTCCTGGCGCACTTTGTCCAACCGTTCTGGCGTGCAAAAGCAGGGATAAGCGTGGCCGCTGGCAATCAAATTCTTGATGTGGCGGTAATAAATTTCTCGACGTTCGGTTTGTCGGTAAGGGCCATGGGGGCCGCCGATATCAGGGCCTTCGTCGTAGTTCAGTCCCAGCCAGCGCAAGCCGTCATACAGTTCCTGTTCCGTCTCTGGAATCGTGCGTTTGACATCCGTATCTTCCAGGCGGAAGATAAACTGTCCGCCTGTCTTTTTGGCAAGCAGGTAGCAGTAGAGGGCGGTGCGGGCAGTGCCCAGGTGCATGTGTCCCGTTGGGGATGGGGCAACGCGGGTACGTGCGGGTTTGATGGACAAGATGAGGCTCCTTGAAAGGTGTATGTCATTGCGAGGAGGAGCGGAGCGGCGACGAAGCAATCTTCTCTTGAACTGGGGATTGCTTCGTCGCTTCCCTTCGCTAACGCTCAGAGTCGCTCCTCGCAATGACATCAGAATTCCATTTGCTTGTGACGCATGGCGACTGATTCTACCAAACCGATGCCAAGCATCAATGCGGTGAGACCGCTTCCGCCGTAACTGATGAACGGAAGCGGCAGGCCCGAAACGGGCAACAAATTCAAATTCATGCCAATGTTGACCGCCGCCTGAAAGAAGATCAACGTTGCCACGCCGAAGCCGATCATGGCCCCGGCCACATCGCGCGCTTTTTGCGCGGCGCGAATGCAGCGCCAGACGATTCCGGCGAGGGTAAGGATGATCAACACGCCGCCGATCATGCCAAACTCCTCGGAGCTGGCCGCAAAGATAAAGTCGGTGTGGCGGACTTTGAGAAAGCGAAGCTGGGTCTGGGTGCCGTGACCATACCCTTCGCCGAATACCCCACCCGAGCCGACTGCAATCAAGGCCTGTTGCACGTTGTAACGGTTGCCGTAGGTGTCGTTTGGGTCTGGCACCACGAAGTTCACAATACGTTGTTGCTGGTAATCCTGTAAAAAGGGAATCTTGATGCCAAGCACGGAAATCACCACGAGGCTCGTCACGAAGATGAAGCCCGTAACCCCGGCAACAAGGACATATTTAACCTGCACACCGCCGACCCACAACATCACCCCCAAAATGACAAGCAGAACAAGCACATTGCTCAAATTGGGCTGGAGCAGGATCATGACGATGATACCGGAGGCCCAGAGAACCGCGCCCAACACCCAGCGCAGGTCGCGCGGCTGGTTTTGGGTTGCCTCAAAATATCGCGCAAGGGCGATGATGGCAACGATCTTCGCAAATTCGGTTGGTTGCAGGAACAAGACGCCCACCTGAAACCAACGCTGGGCGCCAAACGCCGATTGTCCGAACCCGGTCAACGTCACCAGGAAAATCATGATGCCGAAATACATGGGGCGATACAGCGCCAGCCAGTAACGGTAATCAATGGATGCGACCGTGAAAATCACGATCACGCCCAAAATGGCAAAATATACCTGGCGCGTGATGAGAGGCTGCAAAACTTCATTCCCAGCCACAGCAGAACGAATCATGGCCGTGCCAAAGGCCGAAGCCAGCACGATCGCGCCCAACAACAGGAAATCAAAGTTTCGCCAAGAAAATTCGCGGTTCATAATCGTTTCTACAATTGTCAAGCTGAAGCTTGACCTACGATTCAAGCAAACAAAAACACGGATCCAACCCAGGCGTTCCATCAGGTTGATCCGTGCTTTTCAAAGACAATCGGTCAGATCAACCCGCGTGATGGCGGGTGACATTCCGCAGGGGAATATCGGCCACCAGCCGCTGGGAGCGGCCATCGCGTTCCAATCCAATTTGCACCGCATCACGGTCAATGTCAATGTAGCGGGAGATGGCCTTCAACAAGTCGTCCTTTAACTCTTCCAATTGCGCAGGAGTCAGGTCGGTGCGGTCATGGATCAACACCAGTTGCAAACGTTCCTTTGCGCTTGCGGCGCTTCGTTTTCGCGTGAAGAAGTTCATTGTCACTTCCTCCCCGTCAATTTTTGGATGGCGCCCCACAGGCCGCTTTGTTGATCGAGGTCCATGAAGGGCACGTTTTGTCCCTGAAGGCGTTTGGCAATGTTGCGGAAGGCCTGGCCCGCGCGGCTCTTTGCATCCATTACAACCGGCGCGCCGCGGTTCGAGCCAATGATGACGGTTTCATCCTCGGGCACAATTCCGATCAAGTGGATGCCAAGCAGGTCGAGCACATCCTCGGCAGAGAGCATGTCGTTGTTCCTGACCAACGCCGGATTCAGGCGATTGAGGATCAGCGATGGATTCCCTTTTTCCTCCGCCTCCAAAATGCCGACCACACGATC
>JBBIUO010000451.1:0-2551 GCA_037440205.1 Chloroflexota bacterium | reverse complement strand
GAGCAAATCGCAGGCGCGCAGAGATTATTCATCCTTCATCCTTCATCTTTCATCCTTATTGAGCGACGCCTGTCCCATTCACGAACTCGATCTCGAAACCACCATGCCGTTCAGCGCGCGTCCCACCGCGCCCTATCGCATGGACCTGGCTGTCACCTATCGCTGTAACAACGACTGCGCCCACTGCTACAACGCCCGCGAACGGAACTTCCCCGAACTCACCACCGAGCAATGGAAAAAGATTCTCGATCAACTTTGGGCGTTGGGCGTGCCGCACATCGTCTTCACCGGCGGAGAAGCCACCCTGCGAAACGATCTCCCGGCGCTGATCCAGCACGCAGAAAGCAACGGCCAGATCACAGGTCTGAACACGAACGCGCGCCGTCTCATGGATATGGAGTACGTCAGGGAACTGGTCAACGCGGGACTCGATCACGTGCAGATCACCGTTGAATCTTGCGTGCCCGAAATCCACGATGAAATGATGCGGGCAAAGGGCGCGTTCCGCCAGACCATTGCCGGGCTGAACAACGTGTTGAAATCAAAACTTTACGTGATGACCAACACCACCATGCTGCGCACCAACGCGCACACGATTCCTGCCACGCTGGATTTTCTGGCAGACCTGGGCGTGCCAACCATCGGACTCAACGCCCTCATCTATTCCGGTCACGGCCTGACCGTTGGCACGGGCCTGCGTGAAAGCGAATTGCAACCCATCCTCGAAGTTGCCACGCAAAAAACCGCCGCGCACGGACAAAGACTCATCTGGTACACACCCACGCAATATTGCCAGTTCGACCCCACCGCGCACAACCTCGGAGTAAAGGGATGCACTGCCGCGCTGTACAGCATGTGCATCGAATCGAATGGAAACATCCTGCCGTGCCAGTCGTATTACCACCCGCTTGGCAACATCCTCAGCGACTCGTGGGACTCGATCTGGAATCACAAACTCTCGGTGCAGTTGCGCGAACGGCAAAACCTGCCCTTCAAATGCGAAACCTGCTCTCTCGTCGCCGAATGCGGCGGCGGATGCCCGCTCCAATTTGAAAATCACCGCGAGCAATTTGGAGTAAACTTACCGGTGCTGGCACAAGGTCTTTAACCACAAAAGACTTTGACCTTTTTCATCCTTCATCCTTTATCCTTCATCCTTTCTCATGGAAATCTGTTACCTCCTCGCCTTTCCCGATACCAGCGACGGCGCAACCCCTGTCCCTTCCGCCGAGCAGTTCAAGGGTCTGAAAGATGCGCCTTATTTCCAGCCCATTGATATTGACCTCGTCACGTTGGGCGAAGAAACCGTTGTCATCGAAGGCTATGCCGTCTCCACCATGCGCCAGCGATACGATAACCGCGTGCAAATGGTGGAATGTCACTTCGACCTGAAAAATCCATTTGCCAAAACCGTTTTGCAGGATCGCGCCAAAATCGAAAGCGTACTGCAAAGCAGGTACATCCCCGAAGCCATCCGCCAAAGCGGGTTGTACGAAGAATACAGCATCCTGCTCGTGGATAACGTCAAGCAGGCCCCCGACCAGTGGCTCGATAAAAACGCCGTCGCCATCGCCACCTTCATCCGCTCCCAGCGCGATACGCTCGACAAAGCCGAGATCGCCGATATCCTCAAATCGCGCACGCATTACTCCGCAAGGGAAGTCACCATGGTGGATTGGGAGGGCGCGATCATCATCGCCCCCAACGCCGATTATCAATCCGACATTGCCCTGCTCAAGATCGGCAATTACCAATTGCTCCGCTACCGCATGTTGGATCAATCCATCGAAGACATGCTCGACAAGATCAGCGAAACCTTCTTTGGAAAGAGGCGCGGCCTGCGCCCCACGCGGGGAGTCATCCGCCAGATCGCCGAACACAAACTCGAAGTCATGCTAGACTTCGAACGCGCCGAACAAAACATGCTCCTCATCGGCGACTGGTACACGTCAAATTTATATGAAGCCATTCACGACCAGTTCTACCTCAAGGACTGGAAGGAAACAATCAAAACAAAATTGGACAACCTCGAAGGCATCGTCCAAACCATCAAGGATAATTTCTCCCTCACGCTCGAAAGCATCTGGGGGCGCATCGAAATGATCGGCTGGATGATCATGCTCATGGGCTACGCCTACCTCTTCCTCGCCGACATGGGCATCATCAAAATCGGAAAATAAACCGTCCGAACAGGAGTCACGTCATGAACATCATCCAAAAACTGTTTTCAAAAACCGAACCACTGCCTGCGGGAACGCATCACAAACAGGCAATGGCAGATGAAAAACCCTACCGCCTGCACCTGCGCCTCCACAAGGATGGGTCGGGACTGCTTATCCTCAACGCCGCCACTGTCCTGCAACTGAATCCCACTGCCGCCGAATATGCCTACCACTTTATCAAAGGCACATCTCCCGAAGAAGCCGCAAAGCAAATCTCCGCGCGTTACCGGGTGGATCGAAAAACCGCATTGCAGGATTTCAACGACTTTGCGGATCAGATCGAAACGCTGATCTCCACCCCCGACCTCGACCCCGCCTCCTTCCTTAAC
>JBBIUO010000450.1:0-2570 GCA_037440205.1 Chloroflexota bacterium | reverse complement strand
AAATAATTTCGCTGGTCATTTTCCTCTTTAGCGGCCTTGAAACAACAACTCAACACCACCGCAAGACTGACGGCAAAGAGCGAAAACGTGAGCGATTCCGAGCCAAGCACGCTGTCCCAATCCGCGATGGCAGGGGTGAAGCCAAACGCCGTGATGAGGAAAACGGCGAGCGATTTCTCAAATCCGCCCGCCAGCCTTTTGGACACAACAAGCGCCAGTATGCTCCACGCGATGACCGAAAACAAATTTTGAAAAACAGCGATTTTTGTAAAGCAGGGCTGAACCTCCCGTTCCACCTCCGAGCCGAGTGCCGGTTGGCTGATCGCCTGCAAAGTGCAATCCTGCACGTTTGCCAGATTGTAGAGCAGGTTGGTGGTGAAAAGGCGGCTCTTCGTGAACATGTCTTTTGAAAAAAGGGGTGGCGCCGCCTCGTCAATGTAACTCAGCGTATCGGCATTGGCTACGGAAAGATTCAATCCGCCATACGAAGTCAGGCGGACGTAAATCGTGCCCGCCAGAATCAGCCCGACGAGCACGCTCACGCCGTATTTTTCAAACGCCTTCATGAATCCTCGAATTTGCGACAATGGATGTTACGACCCCAACGCCTCGGTCAACGCCCTGATCTGCTCGCTGGAGAGGACGCGGTTCTTTCCGCCCTGACGCATGAATTCCTTGAGTTGCTTCAACTTCATCGCGGCGATGGGAGAATCTCCCGCTTCCACCTCGACCTCGTCATGGGTGAAGACCAAAACAGGTTTGATCTCAGGGATGGCTGATTCGTCCAGTTTTTTTGAGAAGAATTTTTTAACTGAATTGACTTCAGATGCGGCATCAGTTTCCGGACGGCCCAGACGGTCGAACCCAAAAATCCTCAAATATTTTTGTGTGATCTTCCCGCCGCTGAGTTTCCACCGATTTTTTACAAACTCGACTTTACCCTGTTGATAATATAGCAGGATTGCCCAGACCCCGGAAGGTCCGATCAGTAGATGCGAAATCGGAGATGCGTAATGGTAAAGATGGAAGTCGCTGTGCAAGCCCTTGAGGCTGGCGTCCAGTTGTTCGTCCAGGCGCGGTGACTTTCCAAACCGCGGTCCCAAATAGCTGCTGATTTGCACAAGGATAAAAATTACGATCAACAGTCCAAATAACAGTGCAGGATTGCTATTCAACAGGGATTTGGGATCAAACAACGCCTTGACTGTAAAATAGGCATATACGATAAAAATGCCCAATTCCCCAAGAGCGAGGTAATTGGCAATCTTCCCATTTCGTGCGATCAGTTTTTCATTTTTGATGATCTTCATGTCTAATTCTTCAAACTCTCTTCTATGGCAGATTTCATTGCGTCCAATACGTTCACGTCCACGGCGTGTTTCGCCACGCGGACGGCGTTCTTGATGGCGACTGCGTCCGAGCGGCCATGCCCGATGAACACGAGTCCATTCACGCCCAGCAGGGGAGCCGCGCCCTGCTCGCTTGGATCGAGCAATTTTTTGATCGCGCCCAGTGCGGGTCTCACCAGCATCCCGCCGATCTTTGTCAGCAGGCTTCCGTTTTTGATGATCTCGCGCATCTTTTCCGTGATCAATTTGGCGACCGCCTCCGACGATTTCAGCATCACGTTGCCTGTGAAGCCGTCAGTCACCGCCACGTCCACCCTGCCGCCGATGACCTCCTTGCCTTCCACGTTGCCGAAATAATTCAACTTCGACGCCTTGAACAACGGCGTCGCGCCCTTGACCAGTTCGTTCCCTTTCCCTTCCTCCTCGCCGTTCGAGACCAGACCCACTTTCGGGTTCGTCACGCCGCGCACCTTTTCGGCGTAAATGCTTCCCAAAATTCCAAACTGAAAAAGATTTTCGGGCTTGCAATCGGGGTTCGCACCAATATCCAGCACAACGCACGTGCCTGTTGCAGTGGGGAAGATGGGGGCAAGCGCCGGGCGATCCACGCCGCGAATGCGCCCCAAACGAAACAACGCCGTCACCATTCCCGCTCCCGTGTTCCCAGCGGTGACGAAGGCATCGGCCTCGCCGCTCTTCACGAGATCAATTCCCACCGCCATTGAATTTTTTGCGTCCTTTGCGCGAGCCTTCAACACGAGTCCCTCGCCCTTGTCTTCCATGGTCAACATCTCCGGCGCGTTGACGATGCGGATCTTCAAGCCTTCCGTGTTTTGCGCATCCAACGCAGGCTTGATCTTTGATTCATCGCCCACCAAAATGATTTCCGCTCCATATTCGCGCGCGGCCATCACCGCGCCTTCCACATCCGGCGTTGGAAAATCATCACTTCCCATTGCATCTACAACGATTCGAGCCATAAAAGTCTCCTGTGAATGATGTGCTTGACAAGAAAAGCAAGCCGATTATAATACGCCCTGCTTACGCGCTGGTGCTGGAACTGGCAGACAGGCATGGTTGAGGGCCATGTGTCGCAAGACGTGGAGGTTCAAGTCCTCTCCAGCGCACACCAACATTCCCGCATGGGGATGTTTTGTTTTAAACGATCGGTTTCTCCGGCAGGGTGAAATAAAAACTCGCGCCTTTTCCCAATTCCGATTC
>JBBIUO010000449.1:1736-2638 GCA_037440205.1 Chloroflexota bacterium | reverse complement strand
CCTTCCTATATACGTTTGCGATCACTCTCCATCCGCGCCGCAAACCTGCCGAGGCGTTGGCCGCGCTGGATGCGGAGATCAAGCGTGTGCAGGAGGAGCGTGTTTCAAAGGCGGAGATCGCACGCGCCATTAAACCGGCGCGCGCCATCTTTGCTTATGGAAGCGAGAGCATCACCAATCAGGCGTTCTGGATGGGATTTGCGGAGATGTTTGCCGATTACAACTGGTTCCGCACCTATCTCGAAAAACTTTCTGCGGTCACTCCAGCGGACGTGCAGCGTGTTGCGCGCGAATACTTCCGCCCCCAGCAGCGTGTGATCGGCACGTACATCCCGACCGGCAATGGAGGCGCGAAGCATGGCTAAATCGCCGCACGTACACAGCCTCCCGGGTCCGGAGAGCATCCATCGTGAATTGTTACCAAACGGCATCACGGTGTTGAGCCGCGCCAATTTCAACAGTCCCTCCGTGGTGGTCAGCGGATATTTTACGTCCGGCAGTCTCTTCGAACCGGATGAGAAACTCGGTCTCGCCGACTTCATGTGCTCCATCCTGATGCGCGGCAGTCAGAAACGATCGATGCAGGAACTCTACGATGCGCTTGAATCGATCGGCGCGGGATTCGGGTATGACTCCGGTACGCGCTCCTCGAATTTCAGCGGTCGCGCCCTTGCCGAGGATCTTCCCCTGCTGTTGAATGTCCTTGCTGAAACGATCCAATTCCCCGCATTCCCGAACGATCAGGTGGAACGCCTGCGGACGCAGTTGCTGACCGGTCTGGCCTTGCGCGCGCAGGATACCTCCGATATGGCCGACCTGATCTTCGATGAAATCCTGTTCAAGAATCATCCCTATGGCCGTCCCGATGACGGTTGGCCGGAGACGATCCGATCCATCACGCG
>JBBIUO010000449.1:0-1715 GCA_037440205.1 Chloroflexota bacterium | reverse complement strand
TTTCCACCGCCGCACGGTCGGGCCGAAAGGCCTGGTCATCGCGGTTGTTGGAGCGGTCGAGCCGAAGCGCGCCGTGGAGTTTGTGCAACGCGCGCTGGGCGATTGGAAGAATCCAGCCCAGCAAGCGCTGCCCGCTGTCCCTGCGTTCGAACCGTTGAAGAAAACGGAGGCGCGTCATCACAAGATCGGCGGCAAGTCGCAGACGGATATCGTTATCGGCACGACCGGTCCGCGCAGGAGGGATCCCGATTTTTTGGCGGCGTCGTTGGGAAATTCGGTGCTGGGTCAATTCGGGATGGGAGGACGCATCGGCGATGCTGTGCGTGAGAAAGCCGGGTTGGCATATTTCGCCTACAGCAACCTGGGCGCGGGATACGAAGTTGGCACGTGGGATGTGAGCGCGGGCGTGAATCCGAAAAATGTCCGCAAGGCCACCGATCTGATTCTGCGGGAATTGTCCGCGTTCGTGAAGCGCGGCGTGACCGCGGCGGAGTTGAAGGACAGCCAGGATAATTTTGTGGGCCGCCTGCCGCTCTCGCTCGAATCAAACAGCGGTGTCGCTGGGGCGTTGTTGAACATCGAACGCTACGATTTGGGGCTCGATTATCTCCAGAGGTATGCGGGGCTGGTCCGTCGCGTCAAGAGGGAGGATGTGCAGGCGGTGGCGGAAAAATACATCGACCCCAAACGGTTGGTGATTGCCAGCGCGGGTCCATAGGAGGCGTGGTGAAACTCGTCAGCGGTGTGGACATGCTCGAGGTCGGGCGCCTGCGGGAGGCGATGGAGAATCACGGCGAACGTTTTTTGAATCGCGTCTTCACCTCGCGGGAGTTGGATGAAAATATCCGCAAAGTGGAATCGCTTGCGGGGCGTTTCGCCGCCAAAGAGGCGGTTGCCAAAGCGTTCGGTTCTGGGATAGGGGATGTGGCGTGGAAGGAGATCGAGATTCTGCGCGCCGAATCCGGTCAGCCCCTTTTGGTTTTGCACGGCGCGGCAAAGAGCAGGGCGGAGACGATGCAGATCGTGAACTGGTCTATTAGCATCAGTCACACGAAGGAACACGCCATCGCTTTTGTTGTTGGGATTTCAAATATTCCCTGATTCAGGTCAGGTTGGGGATCCAAAACCGCAGCCAGTGATTTCCCTCTTTCATCGAAAACTGAACGCCTTCGCGCAGCGCCCCGAGATTGGCGCGACCGGCTCCGGTCAATACGTCTGCGAGTGATGGGTTGGATATCTTTCCATAGATGAAGGTTTTGAAAAGGGAGAACCATTCTTTCGCGTCCCCGATCATTGTTGAATTCAATGTAAGGATGGGCCAAACACGGCGGGATGGTCCACGCATGAGGAGCCAGCGGAATTGACTTTTTAAAGTTTCATCCCATTCGCTGATCTTATCGAGACCATCCAGGAAAAATAAAACCACCTGTTGTGAATCGTTGTTTTGATGCCCATTCGTACAAAGATGAAACGAGTTCGCGCGCATCAGGGGTTTCGACTGGGAGTATTCCCGCGCAGTGGGGGAGGGATTCCAATTCCTGCCAATCTTCAATCTCATGAGTCGCCACGCTGAATTGAACCTCATCCGCCTCATACATCCGCGAGGCGGAAAGCGCGAGCGACTTGAGCAATTCGGTTTTTCCCGCCTTTTGGTCGCTAATGAGCAGCAACGGGCCAGGCAGGGGATCGTAAAGGTTCAACAGAACCGGCAAGCC
>JBBIUO010000448.1:0-2670 GCA_037440205.1 Chloroflexota bacterium | reverse complement strand
GCTCACATCCGGGCCCATGAACGGGAGGTTGTGAAGCGTGATCACCGATGCAACGTGACGCGCGCCCTCCTCCCAGCGTTTGGTAAGCGAATAATAAATTCCCAGAGCCGTGTGCCAGTCATTTCCATGGACGATATCGGGAGGCCAGTTGATTTGCTTTTGCAGTTCGAGCGCGGCAAGCGAAAAGAAGGAATATTTCTCGGCATCCAGTTTTGCATCCAGCGAATACACCGAGCCATTGGCGCGGATCGCTTCACCGTTGATGAAATAAACGGGCATGCCGTTCAGCGACGTTTCAAACGCCTCCACCTGGACCTCGGAACTGCCGCGCGGAATCGAGAACATTCCCAGCGGTCTGAGGTTTTCCGCTTTGATTACCGGATGATACGGCAACACAAGGCGCACATCCAGTTTTATTTCATCGTTTGAGAGAGCGCGCAACGCGCGAGGCAGGGAACCAGCCACATCGCCCAATCCCCCCACTTTCACAAAAGGCTCGGCTTCAGCCGCGAGGAACAAAACGTTGATGGTTTTGGGCATTAGGATTGCTTACCTTTGGTAAAGACCCTAAAGGCTTTCGCAACGCGAACCTTTAGGGTCTCTTGAGGGCGGATGATGGGGCTCGAACCCACAACACCTTGAGCCACAGTCAAGTGCTCTGCCATTGAGCTACATCCGCCATGATTGAAGCGGCAGGATTTTACCACGACTCAATCTAATTCAACAACTTCTTGATGAGATCAACGACCGCTTCGCGCTTAACCGACACCTGCCCGCCAGTCACCAGGTTTTTGACCGCCACCTGGTCATTCGCCGCTTCGTCGGGGCCCACCGTCAGCGCCACTTTGATTCCCATCTTGTCTGCAAATTTGAACTGCTTTTGCAGTTTGGCAGGCTCGGGGTAAACCATCACATTCAACCCTGCGTTGCGGATTTGCGCCGCCAGTTCGAACGATTTCAGCCACATCGCTTCATCGAACATGGTCACCAGCACCGGCGCAGGCGAAGGGACAAATTCAGGGATGAGGCCGTTTTCCTGCAAAACGATTCCGACCACCACATCGCCCATCGCAAAGCCAACACCCGAAAGAGGCTGTCCGCCCACATCGGCGAGCAAATTATCGTAACGCCCGCCGCCCAAAACGGCACGCCTCAATGAGCCGGTGGTCTCGAAGGCCTCGAAGACCGTGCCGGTGTAGTAGAGTAATCCGCGCATGATGCTTGGGTCAAATTTGATGTAGTCTTTTACGCCCAAGACCTCCAGCGCGGCAAAGAGACGAACCAACTCATCGCTTTTCTTCCACAAATCAAAATTGCCGAGGATGTTTTTCAATCCGTTCAGTTGATTCTGATTCAAACCGAGTTCGAGCGCGTACGCCTCCCATTTGGCGGAATCCATTTTCGAGCGACGATCCACGAGGTTGGAAACGTCGAGTCGTTTTTCCGGGGGAATGCCAAGGGCGTCGAATTCAGATTCCATGAGGCGCCGATTATTTACATAAATGGCAACCCGCTCCGGGGTCAGCCCGACCGAGCGCAGGAACGTCGCGGCGACCGCGATCAATTCGGCATCGGCTTCCGGCGAATCGACTCCGAGCATGTCAATATTCCATTGAAAGAACTCGCGCGAGCGTCCCTTTTGCGGCTGTTCGTAGCGCCAGAACGGCCCGAACGACCACCAGCGGACGGGGAAGGTCAACTCGCCCTGCTTTGCCGCGATCATGCGCGCGAGGCTGGGTGTGAGTTCGGGGCGAAGCGTGACGAAATCGCCGCCGCGGTCGGTGAAGGTAAAGGATTGCTTCTTGACCAGTTCCTCGCCCGACTTCGCCGCGTAGAGATCAATCGGCTCGATGAACGGCGCATCCCATTCCTGATACCCAAACGCCTGCGAAGCCGCGCGGACTTTCTCGTAAATGAAATTCCGCTGGTACATCTGCTCGGGATAAAATTCTCTTGTGCCTTTTACAGGTTGTATCTTGCTTGCCATGTTGACTCCAGTCCGCGAATTTTATCACGGGTTTCAAACGCCCTTCAAAATTCAGTGATTGAATTTTGATTTTGTTTTGGTATAATCCTTTGAAAGGCGCAAAGTGAACGTTGCGGTACGTGCAACAAACTTCAGTTTGTCCTTTGGAAGGCGCAAAGTGAACGTTGCGGTACGATCCCCAACACACGAGGAGAGACAAATGAAAATTGATTATCAAGAACCCAGCAAAGATCTGTTGATGCGGATTGACATCCACGAAAAATATGGCTCGGCCAACATTGATGCCTGGACGAACGATCTGCTCAAACCGCAAGCCGGGATGAAGATTTTGGACGTGGGGTGCGGCGCAGGGAAACTTTGCTTTTTATTCAACGAGTACACCAAAGGCGGCGCGCAAATCACCGGCGGCGATTTCTCGAACGAATTGCTCGACAAGGCGCGCGAGAAAAATAAAACTGTCGGCGCGAACGTTGATTTTCAATTTTTGGATTTCAACCAGCCGTTCAATTTTGCGGATAATACCTTCGACCTTTGCACGAGCGCATTCGCCATCTACTACGCCTCCGATCTGGACTTTACGTTTGGCGAGGCTCATCGGGTGCTGAAACCCGGCGGACGGCTTTTCGTCTCCGGGCCGTTGCCTGAGAACAAGCAGATGTTCTACGACATCATCAAGGAAGCCA
>JBBIUO010000447.1:0-2734 GCA_037440205.1 Chloroflexota bacterium | reverse complement strand
TGCTCCAACACCCACAGCCATTCCTCCCTTTGTCATTCACGCGGAGGATAATCCATACGCGGAAACATCCGACGATTTGGGCAAACGTCAGGCTGGCGTTGTCATAACGTCTGTTCATCTCTCCGAGCGATTGGACCTCGCGCCCGTGCGGGTGGAAATGAACATCTCCGGCTCCATGCCAAGTTCGTGCAATGAACTTCGAGTGAAGGTCAATTCGCCGGATGCGTCGTATCAAATCTTCATCGAAGTATACAGCGTCATTGACCCAAACCAGAATTGTGAAAATGTCTTTCAGCAATTCGAAGCCAGGATTTTGCTGGGCGAGTACACGCCGGGGCGGTACATCATTTTTGTGAACGATGTACTCGCGGGCGACATGGTCTCCTATTAGCAGGTCGCAACTACGGCCCCCAGCGCGGTTGATAATCGCAATACTCGTTATCGGTCAGGCGGCGCAGGTCGGTGCCATCCACGCGCATGACGTAGATTTCACAGCCATGCACTTCGTAGCGGTCGAAGTACGCGGTGAAAGCCACCCACTGACCATCCGGTGAGAACGACGGGCCTTGCGAATTTCCGCCCGGCGGGGAAATCTGGTGTTGATTGGAGCCATCCGGGTTCATTACAAAGAGCTCGCGCTCCCACGGCTTGCCGGAATAAGTGACGATCAAATTCTGCGGCGACCAATCGCTTCGTCCGCGCAAGGCTGGTAGGTTGCTCACTTCATGCAGACCCGTGCCATCCACATTGACGATGAATAACTGGCTTAATCCACCCGCGTAGGAAGCGAACAGAATTTGCGTTCCATCCGGCGACCAGGTCGGGTCCCATGCTGCGACATCAGATACCTGCCGCGGATTTCCACCGTCGCGATCCATCAGCCAGGTGGTGGGATGTTCGGGGTCATTGTAAAAGCGGGTGAACACGATGGTTTTTCCATCCGGCGATACTTCGGGGGCGTTCAAGTCGCCGAGAGCATAGGTCAATGCTTTGATTTCATTCGTGGAAAGGTTGAACTCGTAAATCTCGTAATGTCTGCTTTGTTCGTTGAGGGCGGAATACAACACGCTTCCCCCATCGGGAGAGAGGGATGGATAAAAATGACGCATATCATCTTCGGGAGTCAGGCGGCGATATCCAGTTCCATCCGCGTTGACGATGCAGATTTGCTCGCTATCTCGCTCTTTGAAGACCTGGCAGGTGAAAACGATTTTTCCTGTCGGCTCGTCGGGCGCAGCGGGAGTGGCAGGTGGGATAGGGGTCGCAGTTACAGAGGTCGGCACTGGGGTGCTGGCTTGCAAAGTCTGGAACAGGTCAAGGGTTGGGGCGGGAGTCGAGGCAGGTAGGTTGCAAGCCGTTGTGAAAGTCAACAGCACAACCAGTACCTCACAAAAAGTTGCTCGTAGCAGCGACTTCAGTCGCTTTTTGCCCGAACGACTTAAGTCGTTACTACGCTTTCGTGATCTACTGCCAGGAGCGATCATTCCGGTATGATCCTGACATAGTCGCTGGCCTTATCTCCAAGCCGCCCAGCGACGAGGTGATAGATCGCGTAGAGTTCGAGCGCAAAGGGTAAATAGCCGCCGTAGCCAAGCAGGGGCATTTCAAAGATGTGGAACCAGTCGCCCCAGGGGACGTAGTAAATCCATTTGGGGTACGAGTAGAAATTCCACATCTCCCAGAAGAAGGCGGTCAGCAAGACGCCAAGCCAGAGCGAAATGACAGGACGCCAATCGCCGTTTTGAGTCCAATACGCGAGGGAGCGGTTGCCGAGCCAGACGTTGATCGGTTCGAGGATGAAGTAGAGGGACAGCCAGATGAACGGAAAGAAAATTTTCGGGTAGAGAATCATCAACGCGAGCATGATCCAGCCAACAGCGAAGAAAGAAGCGGTCATCTTTTTATCCACGCCAATGACAGGGCCGGGACCGAGTCGTTTAACAAAATCGAAACTGGCGAAGAATTCCGCGCTTCCAAATACGGCAGGGATGACGGTGGTGAAACTCACGGTCGTCCAAAAGAAGTATCAGTAGATCACGAAAACCTCGCGTAGTTTGCGCTCTCTGGCGCAAATTAGGCGTTAGAGAACGCCAATTACGCGCTTTCGTGAAGTACTGAGTATTGAAAAGGCGTGAAGATTTCTGCGCCGATGTAGGTCCAGTTTTGGGTGCGGAGGTTGAGCAGTTCGAAGATCCACCACACGGGCGCGGAGACGAGGAACAGGCCAAAGTATTTGCGCGGACTGCGCGCGAGCAGGGATGTGCCTGTGCGCCAAAAGACGAGTCCGTCCATGGCGAGGCAGTACCCCAGCCACAACGGGAAGAATCCCCAATGGGTGCGTGCGCCCGGCAGAGTCCAATTGAGAATCCAGAAGAAAATGACGAGGCTTGATCCGATCCAGCCGTGAAGGGGGAATTTGAATCTTTCGTTTTCTGCATGTTTGATTTCGATGGAAGTTTTCATGCCGCAAGTTTACAATGAAATCAGGATGGATGGGAGCAATTCTCTATAGTCGTTTCAAGCAAAGTGAGGCAATCTCCCGGTTCCAAGAGGAGATTGCTTCGGGACACCTGCCCTTCCACTCGCTTCGCTTCGGAGACGATGCGGCAGGCGGTGCCAGGGAAAACATCCTCGCAATGACATACTGGGAATTGATTTTATTTGAAAGGTCTATTACACTATCAGTACTTCACGAAAGCGCGTAATTGGCGTTCTCTAACGCCTAATTTGCGCC
>JBBIUO010000446.1:0-2738 GCA_037440205.1 Chloroflexota bacterium | reverse complement strand
GCGTTCTTCATTTACAAGATCGTCAGGCTGAAATACCCGCAGGGAAATCTGCCCCATCTTGCGGCGGCGATTTACTTTGCCGCCCCCACCGTGATTTTGAACAGCGCATACTGGGGTCAGGCAGATTCGATCTACACCTCCTTTTTGCTAATCTGCCTGTACTTCGTGATGACGGAAAAACCGTTCATCTCGATGCTGGCTTTCGGTGCGGCGTTTTCGGTCAAGGCGCAGGCTGTCTTTTTGCTTCCATTTCTCGGCGTCATGGCTCTTCGCAAAAGGATTCACTGGCTGTACTTCGCATTGATTCCCCTCGTGTACCTGCTTGCCATTTTGCCGGTCGTGCTTTTCGGCAGGCCGCTCATGGACGCCCTGCTGATTTACGCCAAACAATCCGACACATTCAAAACGCTTTCGATGAACGCGCCCAACATCTACAACCTGTTTCCGCGCGAATGGTATTCGGCCATTTTGCCGCTGGGACTTGTTGCAACGGTCATCTTGCTCCTCGGCTGGATGTACGTCACATGGCGGGCAAAAGTGGAAAATCCGCTCTCGTCGCCGTCCTCGGCGGCGGGGATGCCCCTGAGAGCAGGAATAGATGGCGAACACATCCTCCTCCTCGCCTTCCTCTCAACAGCTCTGACTCCCTTCCTCCTGCCCAAAATGCACGACCGCTATTTCTACCCGGCGGATGTC
The DNA here is from genome assembly GCA_037440205.1 of Chloroflexota bacterium. Lineage (GTDB taxonomy): Bacteria > Chloroflexota > Anaerolineae > Anaerolineales > Villigracilaceae > Villigracilis. The sequence goes on along the minus strand of JBBIUO010000446.1, from coordinate 2,042 downwards.
CTGTCGATTCTGCTGGCATTCTATTGGCCGTCGCTGTGGTTCATGCCGATTTTGTATCAGGCCATTTCGGGCGGCGCGATTTCGATCTTTCTTTTCAACGCAGATTCATCCTTCGTCGTCTACAGTTTTTTGCTGAATGCCGTCGCCATCGCAATCGCTTTGCGGGCGCAACGGAAAATTGAAAACCGCGCGGCGACAAATCGAATCATTACCGCAACGCTTTCGTGGATTGCAACTGCCCTTGTGCCGCTCATGTTGTTCGGTATCGGCTTGAACCTCGCACTCACCCCAACCTTCATCCGCGTGGAATACGCCATGCCGCACATGCCCGAAGCAGACGGAATGAGCAAATCCGAGCGGTTCGATTGGGCTTCGCAAACAGTGAACTATCTGGACAACGATAGAAGACCCCAATTCCTGCAACGGCTGAGGTTTGATAATGGCGTGCCTGTTTTTGATCCTCTCGAAATCGCCACACTGGACAATGCAAAAAGACTCACACAAGCCACATTGGCTATCTGGCATCTCTCGCTCGCGGTTGGTTTCATCTTAAGTCTGCTCGCGTGGGCCGGAGATTGGCTTCCAGAATTTCGCCGCGGAATGAAACGCGGCGGCTGGCTGACATTTGGGCTGGCAATCGTCCTTGCGCCTGTGGTCATCATCAGCCCGATCACCCCCATTCAAAACGGCAACACGCTTTTGCAATTATTTCCCGAAATCTTCTGGCGCGATGCGGTTTTATTTTTATGTCTGTGCGCGGGCGGGAGCGGCATGTTGCTGACAAAACTTGAGGTTGCTTCGGCGCGCCTCGCAACGACATAATGTAGTGGGTTATAATCCCGTCGCTTTAAACCATGTTATCCATAACCGAAGCGCGCGAGCGCATCCTCTCCCATTTTGAAGCGACGGCAAAAGAAACCGTTCCACTTGCCGAGTGCGCGAACCGCGTGCTTGCAGTGGATGTGATTGCGGCGCACGATCTCCCCCCTTTCGACAACTCCTCCATGGATGGATTCGCCATCCGGTCATCCGACTCCCCAACCGCCGCCGCTTCCAACCTGACCTTGAATGTGGTTGCCGATATACCGGCAGGATCAGCGCCGGCAGTGACTCTCGCCCCCGGCCAGGCCGCGCGGATCATGACCGGGGCGCTGTTGCCGGGCGGCGCAGACGCAGTCATCCCTGTTGAAGACACAGATTTCCATTCGCGCGATGCAGGCACAGCCGCGCCGAAAACCGTTTCATTTTCGAGGAACGTGAAGGCCGGTGAAAACGTCCGCCCGCGCGGAATGGACTTGCGCGCCGGGGAAGTTGTGCTGAAAAAAGGCCGCCGCCTGAAGCCGCAAGACTTGGGCCTGCTGGCGATGCTGGGTATTGCAAATGTGGAAGTCCACAAGAAGCCGCGGGTTGCACTGCTCTCTTCGGGAGATGAATTGCTCGAGGTGGAAGCGCCTTTGACGGAGGGAAAGATCCACGATTCAAATTCATACGCGCTGGCCGCGTTGATTCAAAATGCAGGAGCGGAGGTCATTCGTTTGGGTGTGGCAAGGGATACGCGCGAGTCGGTGGAAGGCTTGCTGAAAAAAGCCGCAAATGAAAACGTGGATTTGATCGTCTCATCGGCGGGAGTGAGCGTGGGCGCATTCGACTTTGTGAAGGACGTGGTCGAGTCGAATGGCAAACTGGATTTCTGGAAGGTGAACATGCGCCCCGGCAAACCGCTTGCCTTTGGCGAATATCATGGCAGGCCGTTCATCGGTTTGCCGGGCAACCCGGTTTCGGCGTTCGTCGGGTTCGAGGTTTTCGTGCGTCCCGTGCTTGGGCGGATGGGCGGTCAATTGGACGGAATCAGGCCGACTGTTAAAGTAAGATGCGGAGAACTCATCGAGTCAGACGGGCGTGAAAGTTATCTGCGGGCGAAAATCCGCGATGAAAATGGAATCCAAACGGCATTTCTGACCGGCCATCAGGGTTCGGGCAACCTGCTTTCGCTTGCGCAGGCGGATGCTTTACTAATTATCCCCGCTGGTGTAAAATGCGTG
>JBBIUO010000445.1:830-2753 GCA_037440205.1 Chloroflexota bacterium | reverse complement strand
ATCACAGGTATCGTTCTTGCCGTTATGCTTTTCGCCGCCGTTGGATTGAGCACCATCTTCGAGCGCCGCGCCTTCTGCCGTTATCTCTGTCCCGTGGGTGGATTCATCGGCTTGTATTCACAAACCGCGCCCATCGAACTACGCATCAAAGATAAACAAGTTTGCGTGAAGTGTGTGGGCAAGCCCTGCTACAACGGCTCGGACGCGGGCTACGGCTGTCCGTGGGATGTCTTCCCTGGCGGCTTGACCAAGAACACCTACTGCGGACTTTGCATGGAATGCATCCGCACCTGCCCGCATGACAATATCGCTGTGAACCTGCGTCCCTTCTCCGCTGATCTCGCCAAACCATCCACGCGCATGGACGAAGCCTTCAAAGCCTTCATCATGCTCGGCTCCGCGATGATCTACGCGGGCGTCCTGCTCGGTCCGTGGGGCGCTCTCAAAGATGCGGCGTACAACGTCGGCACAAGCGCATGGTTCATCTATGCGGTTGTGTTTCTCGCAGTCATCTTCGGCGTCCTTCCCGGTTTCTTCACTCTGGGCATTTTACAAACCAAAAATAATGCGTCGCTCAAACAAAGATTTGCTTCACTCTCCACTGCCCTCATCCCGCTCGGCTTGATGTTCTGGGTCGCGTTCAGTCTTTCGTTCGTGCTTACCAACGCCTCCTACATTCTCGCCTCCCTCTCCGATCCTCTCGGCCTCGGCTGGAATCTTTTCGGCACGGCCAACGTCGCGTGGCAGCCGATGCTCACATCCATCCTTGCGCCTGCTCAAACTCTTGCGCTTGTCGGCGGATTGGTCTGGTCCGCCCGCACCGCGCAAAAAGCCGCCAGCGAAGTGAAAGTCTCATCCATCCCGGTGATCGTCTACTGTTTTATCGCCACCTCCCTCATGCTCTGGTTATTGCTATGAAACGCCACGAATTCCTTTCACGCCTTTTGGTCATCACAGGGATGCTCCTCGCTGTCGGCGCTCCATTGTTTCTTTGGGCGCGCACACCGCTGATCCATGCGCGAATGTCCGAGAACGGCGGATGGAATCCGGATGTGATTCAAGCGGAGGTCGGCGAACCTCTCCATTTGAAGATCACTTCAGACGATGTTGTGCACGGTTTTGCAGTTGGCCAAATGGACATGGAAAGCATCGACATCCTCCCCGGCAAAGTCGCTGACATCACATTGAACTTCGATAAGCCCGGGATTTACACCTTTTACTGCACGCGCTGGTGCGGACTCAATCACTGGCGGATGCGCGGCACCATCGAAGTGACCGGCGCGACGGTGAAGGCGCGACGAAGGGGACCACCATCGAAGTGACCGGCGCTTCTTCCTCCTCCGAACCTGCTTCCGCGCCACTCTACGTTTCCCTCGGCCTCAACCTCGACGCTCCGCACGACGCGCCGATTGTCCCTTCGCAAACGCCATCTGCAATCCGTGGCGAACAACTTGCGAGCCAATTACCAATTACTAATTACCAATCTCCCACTTATTATCGTTCCCGCTCACCCTACCAGGCCTTCACCGAATTATCCACCACCTCCCTCACCGAATCCCAACGCTGGGACGTGGTCGCTTTTCTGTGGCAGTCCAACACCACGCCCGAGTCGCTCGCGGACGGGAAACAACTCTTCGCGCAAAACTGCGCCGCCTGCCACGGCGAGACCGGCGCGGGAGACGGCGTCTTCGCCGATGACCTAAAGGCGGCGGGGGAAGCATCCATGCAAACGATGGCGGGCGCGGACTCGATGTCCATGCAGGCGCCCGCTGTGTTCACAGATCCGAAGCGGATGCTCGGCGCGAGTCCGGCCCTGTTGCAGGGAAAAATCCTGCGCGGCGGAATGGGCACGGGCATGCCCATGTGGGGTTCGATCTTCACCGAAGAACAAATCTGGGACTTGATCGCATACATCTACTCGTT
>JBBIUO010000445.1:0-780 GCA_037440205.1 Chloroflexota bacterium | reverse complement strand
ATTTCCATGGCCGTTCGTTGTCGCGGGCGGAATCCTGCTCATCATCGCCGCCTTTTTCTTTGCAAGACAAGGCAGTGATGGAGGCGGGACGCCTGCCATCGCAGTGGATCAGCAGAAGATCGATTATGGCGACCAGCACTTTGGCACCAACCTGACCTTCACCGTCAAGGTCACAAACACCGGCACAGGGACGCTCCGCTTCAAGGAACAACCCTACATCGAGATCGTGGAGGGGTGCTGACCTCCGCAATTGACCATCGGTTCGATGGTACTCAAACCCGGCGAAAGCACGATCATCGAGTCCAGCGTTTTCATGATGCACGAAGGCATGGACGGTCCGCACAATTTCGCCGTCCATCTCATCACCAATGATCCGAACAATCCAGACCTGGTGGTGAACGTGATATCGAATTGGATTCCGTAAAAGCGGAATTGATCGTCAACCCTGCGGGAACGGCGCTTGTCCGTTCCCGCAGTTTCGTTAACCGCGTTTCCATAAGCCAAAATGCCTATCATCCCAATGCGATAAACGGCGCTTGGATATTCCGATTCAACGCTCTACAATGGGCGGAGAATATGTCATGTTGAAAAGATTTTCAAGTCACTTTGACGACATGGCGCTTGCCGTTGCGATCTGGATGTGCGCGCTTCCATTGGTGGGGTTATTGGTTCTTCCGCTGTTTGGATTGCAGGTCGGCCTGTTTGTCGCCGCGGGATTGCTCGTTGCCGCCCTGGTTATATGCTGGGGCATTTGCTCCTGGAAAATATTTCGCTCATGAG
>JBBIUO010000444.1:0-2761 GCA_037440205.1 Chloroflexota bacterium | reverse complement strand
AAGTTTGAATGTTGTCAAGCAATTCGCACTGCAAAATTTATTTTGCGTTACAACAACCCTTCATTCACCAGCAACTCCGCATTGTAAATGGATGCGCCCGCCGCGCCGCGAATTGTATTGTGCGACAGCGTCACAAATTTCAAATCGAGAATTGGATCGCGCCTCACACGGCCGACGACGGTCGTCATGCCTTTTCCTGCCAATCGGTCGAGTCTTGGCTGTGGACGATCCGCTTCATCCCTGACCTCGATAACTGGTCGCGGTGACGAGGGCAGATTCTGCGCCGACGGTTTTGCCGCGTAATCGCGCAATGCCTGGATCGCAACTTCGGGTTCAACAGATTTATCCAATTGCACGCTCGCGCAGACCGTGTGACCGTCAATCACCGCCACGCGATTCGTGTGGACGCTGAACGCCATATCTGCAAGATCAATTTTGCCGTTGTTGACTTTCCCCAGCATCTTGCGCGGCTCCCACTCCACTTTTTCTTCTTCACCTCCGTTGGCTACGTTGGGAATGATGTTGTCCATGATGTCCAGCGAAGGGACGCCAGGATAGCCCGCCCCCGAAAGCGCTTGAAGTGAGACCGCAAAAACCTTCTTCACGCCAAACGCCTCATCCAATGCTTTGAGCGCGATCGTCAAGCCTGTGCTCGTGCAGTTGGGATTCGTCACGATGCATCCGCTCCAGCCTTTGTTCTTACGCTGTTGCTTGACCAGTTGAATGTGATCCGCATTGATTTCAGGCAAAAGCAACGGCACGTCCTCACCGCGCCGATACGACGACGCATTCGAGCAGACCGCCGCGCCCGCTTTGGCGAAGGCGGGTTCCAGTTCGTTGGCAATTTCCGTGTGCAACGCCGAGAAGACGATCTTTGCCTGCACGGCTTCGACGCTGGCAGGGACGATGACCATATCTTTGGCATAGTCGGGCATGGGCGTATCCAACACCCAGCGTGTGGCTTGCGAATATTTTTGTCCAGCCGAGCGATCCGACGCGGCGAGGGCAACGACCTTGAACCAGGGATGGTTATCGAGCAATGAAACGAACCGCTGGCCGACCGAACCTGTCGCGCCGAGAACGGCTACAGGGATTTGTGATTGGGACATGGGGGACTCCTTGAGGGTTTATATGTACACAAGTACACAAGTACACAAGTACACAAGTACATAAGTACACAAGTACATAAGTACATAAGTACATAAGTAGACATGCGATTTCTTGTTTACCTGTGTACCTATCTACTTGTCTACTATTAACTCATGCAACGTCTTGACCGCATTCTCCGTATCCACCGCATCCACAACGAGGGAGATGGATACTTCCGACGATCCCTGTGCGATGGCGAGGACGTTCACGCCGTCGTTGCCGAGTTTGCTGAAGACTCTGCCTGAAACACCGGGCGTGTGACGCATCCCTGCGCCGACGACGGTGATGATCGAAACATCTTCCGTCGCCCAAACACGATCAATGTCGTCGTCTTCGATCTCGCTGGCGAAGGATTTTTCAAGTGCGGAGATGACTGTGGGTGCAAGTTCGGATGGGACGGCAAAACAAATGGATTGCTCCGACGACGCCTGCGTAATGAGCGGAACGCTCGTGCCAGTGGATGCCACTGCCCCAAACGCGCGCGCCGCCACACCGGGCACGCCCAGCATACCGCGCCCTTCAATCGTGATCAGTCTCTGCTTGCGGATGGCAGTCACGGCTTTGATGACCTTTCCGTTCACTTTGCCATTGCTTTTGACGGCGGCGATCAACCGTGTGCCGGGGTGGGACGGATTGAACGTGTTGCAAATTCGCAAGCCGATGCCCGCATCCAGCACGGGGCGGATGGTCTTGGGGTGCAGGACCTTCGCGCCATAGTAGGCGAGTTCTGCGATTTCGTTGTAATTGATCTCAGGCAATGTCACTGCGTCCGGGGCAATTCTTGGGTCGGTGGTCATCACGCCGTCCACGTCGGTCCATATCCAGACATCGTCAGCGGGGAGGACGGCGCCGATGATGGCGGCGGAATAGTCACTGCCGCCGCGGCCCAGCGTGGTGATCGAGCCTTCGGGAGTCGCGCCGATGAAACCTGTCGTAATGGGAATGATTCCTGCGTCCATCAATGGATTCAACAACCCCCGCGTCTTTTCGGTTGTGACTTTGAAATCGGGATGCGCGTTCTGGTAATGCGCGTTGGTGATGACGAATTCGGTGGAGTCAATCGCTTTGGCCTTGATCCCCGCATCATTGACCACCGCCGCAAGCAGACGAACGCTCATTCGCTCTCCCAGCGATGCCACCGCATCCATCGCGCGCGGACTGGCTTCGCCGAGAACGGCAATCGCTTTGCACAAGTCCACGAGTGAGAAGATGAGCGCGTCAATTTCCGCTTTTGTTTCTTCGCGCAGTTTCTCATCTTTGATGAGCGCGTCGGCGGCGGCGAAGTGCTTCTCTCTCAGCGTGGATTCTGCGGCTGAAAGAGAATCAACTTTCCCGTGCGAAGCGGAAGCGGCAGAGTCCAACAGCAGGTTCGTCACGCCGGACATGGCGGATGTCACGACGACGACCCGACCCCATTCCTTTTTCGCATCCCGAATGATCTGCGTGACGCTTTTCAACGCATCGGCAGAACCGACGGATGTTCCCCCGAATTTCATAACGAGCGTTTTTTGCATGATGTTCTCCTCAGACCTCCGAGGTCTTTGAGACCTCAGAGGTCTATATGTGGTAACAAAAACGCCCCACGTTTCCGTGAGGCGTTGTGTGTTCTGAA
>JBBIUO010000443.1:0-2806 GCA_037440205.1 Chloroflexota bacterium | reverse complement strand
CTACATCATTCACATCAGCATGATGCTGATGGCAATCGGCATCCTCGGCATCGAATTGTTCCAGACGGAAACGCAGGGCACGCTTGCAAAGGATGAATCGCTCACCCTTTCCGGGTACACGCTTCAATATCGCGACCTGGCCTCGTGGGATGATCGCGGCTCCGGAGTGAACTACACCCGCGCCGTTGTGGATGTGTACAAGGACGGCGAATACATCGGCCAGTTAAACCCGCGCATTGATTATTACTTCGATTCACAGCAAAATATGACCATTCCCGGTCAACGCTCCACCATGAAAGATGATTTGTACGTCCTGCTCGTGGACTGGCAGCCCGTTTCAAACGTCGGGGCAACGTTCAAGATCTTCGTCAACCCGCTGGTGAACTGGCTGTGGATCGGCAGTTTGCTCTTTTTCGTTGGCGTCATCTTCGCCGCATGGCCGGACCGCGACCCGGCGGACGAACCCGTGAGAAGCAAAGCGGCGCGGACGGTTAAGCAAACCAGCGCGGCGGATTGATGTGGAGATTGGTAATTGGAGATTCCCATGCAATTCGATAAAACAAAGTTTACGCAACACGCAACACGCATCACGTTTTTGGCGCTGTTCCTGGCGACCCTGATTTTCACTTTCTTCACCCCCGCCTCCGCGCAAGACCGCACTCCCACCGACGATGAAGTGAATGCCATCGCTCACAAGTTATATTGCCCGGTCTGCGAAAGCACGCCGTTGGATGTCTGCCCGACGGATGCCTGCAAAGACTGGCGCGAGCAGATCCGCACCATGCTGGCGGATGGAAAATCCGAGGAGGAAATCCTCCAATATTTCGAGGCGCAGTATGGCGCGCGCGTACTGGCCGAACCTCCCAAAAAGGGATTCTACTGGCTGGTTTATCTCCTGCCGCCTGCCATCATCCTCGCGGGAGCGGTCATCCTCTTTCGATCTCTCAAAGCATGGACCAAGCCCGGGGTCGAGCCGGCAGGCCCGGGGGAGTCGGGAAGCGATGAATCATCCCAACAGGACGACTACGTCGCGCGTCTCGAAGAGGAATTGAAGAAGCAGAAATAAAATATCATGTATGTCGTTGCGAGGAGGGCACTTGTCTTTCCCGACGTGGCAATCTCTTATGATCTGGAGACTGCTTCGGCTGACGCCTCGCAGTGACATATTTACACGGAGAATGTCATGACTGAAACAACGAACACAAAACGCGGAGTGCCGATCGGGGCGCAGGTTGCCATCTGGGCGTTTCTGGTGGGACTGCTTGCGCTGGTGGGCTTTGGCTTGAACCGCGCCCGCAATCCCATGGCCGAGGTGGGCAAACCTGTGCCCGATTTCAACCTCGTTTACTACGAAGGCTATGAATACAACGGTTTGTCGGAGATGAAACTCTCCGACTTTCGAGGCAAGATCGTGGTCATCAACATTTGGGCTTCGTGGTGCAAGCCCTGCGAACAGGAAGCGCCCGAACTCGAAGCGGCCTGGCAATTCTACAAAGACGGCGGTGACGTGGTCTTCATCGGCGTGGATTACGTGGATACGCCCGCCGGCGCATTCGAATACCTGAAAAAATTCAACATCACTTTTCCCAACGCGCCCGACCTGCAATCGAAAATTTCGAGCATCCTGAACCGTCAGATGGGCGTGCCGGAAACCTACTTCATTGACCGCGAGGGAATTTTGCGGCACGTGAAGATCGGCCCGTTCACCTCGGTGGATGAGATCAAAGCCGTCATTCAAGGCATCGAGTAGGGGATCACAATGGAATTAGGTTCAATCTTTCTCGTACTGGCTGTCATCGTCGCTGTGTCCGCCTATTTGTATGCGCCGTTCACAAAGCGGGCGCGCCGCGCGCGTGCCGTCGAAACACACCAGGTCTCCGCATTGAAGGCGGAACGCGACCGCGTCATCAATGCTTTGCAGGAATTGGATTTCGATTTCAATCTCGGCAAGATTCCCGAAGGCGAGTATCCCGCCCAACGCGCCGCGCTTCTGCAGAAGGGGGCCGACATCCTGCGCAAACTCGATGAACTCGCGCCGGTCTCATCCTCGGCCATTGCCGCCGAAGCGCGGATCGAAAAAGCCACCGCCGCCGGCCGCGCCGATGCAAGCGCCGACTCCGCCGCATCTGCAAACAGCGACGACGACATCGAAGCCATGGTCGCCCAGCGCCGCAAGGAACACAAGAGCAAATCCGCCGGGTTCTGCCCGAAATGCGGCAAGCCCGTTTTGGTCACCGATAAATTCTGCCCATCGTGCGGGAAGGCTTTGAAGTAATTAGCGGTTAGCAATTAGCAATTAGCAGTTAGCAGTTAGCGGTTGGCAATTTGCTAAAAGCCAAACGCTAAAAGCCAACAGCCAATCCATTGAGGAAATTAATGAAACTACGTCACGCAATTATTTTAGCAATCAGCGCCGCGCTCCTTGCCGCGTGTAACTTCACGCTTGCGGCAGATGTCACCCCGCCGCCGGGGTATGCTTCGCCCACGCCCATGCCAACACTGGGGCCGCTTTACCCGGCCAGCAATCCCAACGTGCATAGCGGCGGAATCATTTTCATGGAAAAATGCGCGCCCTGTCACGGCGAAACCGGTCTCGGCAACGGCCCGCAAAGCAAGGACTTGCCGGTCACGGTTCCCGCCATCGGCCTGCCCGAAGTCGCCGCAAAAGCCAAACCCTCCGACTGGTACACGCAGGTCACGCGCGGCAACCTCGACCGCTTCATGCCGCCCTTCTCCAGCCTGAGCGATCAGGAACGCTGGGATGTGGTGGCCTACGCGATGACCCTTCACACCACCAACGAACAGA
>JBBIUO010000442.1:0-2830 GCA_037440205.1 Chloroflexota bacterium | reverse complement strand
GAGTTGACCGACGCGGATGAACTTGTCAAACCCGGCATGACCGCCGCCGTGAACGTCGTCATCGAGGAGCAAAAAGACGTATTGCTGATTCCGAATCGGGCGGTGCGTTTGGTGGACGGTGAACGGGTGGTGTACATGCTCATTGATGGCAAGCCAGTTCAGGTCAAGATCAGACTCGGTTCTTCATCCGACACGATGAGCGTGCTGGCGGAAGGCGATCTCAAGGAAGGCGATTTGATCATTTTGAATCCGCCATCGTTGAACGGCGGGCCGTTTGGAGGCTGATATGGACTGGGTGATCGAAGCGCACGATCTCACAAAAATATACAAGATGGGCGAGATTACAGTGGAGGCGCTTCGCGGCGTGTCGTTCACCATCGAACGCGGCGAAGTGGTTGCCATCATGGGGCCGTCCGGCTCGGGCAAATCCACCATGATGAACACGCTCGGCTGTTTGGACAGGCCCACCTCCGGCGAATATTTTCTCGACGGCGAAGCGGTTGCCACAATGACCGACGACCAGCTTGCCAGCATCCGCAACCGCAAGGTGGGATTTGTCTTTCAAAGTTTCAACCTGCTCTCGCGTTTGACCGCTTTGGGAAACGTCGAATTGCCTTTGCGTTACGCAGGGCTGACAGAAGGACGCCGCGAGCGCGCACAGGCCGCCCTCGAAGCGGTTGGATTGCAGGATCGCATGACCCATCGTCCCTACGAACTCTCCGGCGGACAGCAACAGCGCGTGGCGGTTGCCCGCGCTCTCGTCAACGACCCCGCCATCATCATGGCCGATGAACCGACAGGAAACCTGGATTCCAAGGTTGGCAAGGAGATCATGAGTCTTTTGCTCAGCCTCAACAAGGAACGCGGCACGACGTTGATCATCGTCACGCACGATGCCGCGATTGCGGAACAAACCCGGCGCATCATCCGCCTGCGCGACGGCGAACTCGACCCATCCTCCGAAGAGACGAAAGAAGGGAAGGGATGAAAACATGACCTTTGGACAAGCCCTTCTCGAAGCCATTGAAAGCCTGAACGGAAACAAAATGCGTTCCGGCCTCACCGTGCTGGGAATCGTGATCGGCGTGGCGGCCGTCATCGCCATGCTTGCCGTCGGCAACGGCGCGCAGGCATCCATTACCGGCTCCATCAGCAGTATCGGCACAAATCTTTTGTTCGTATTTCGAGGCGGCCCGGATGAAGGCGGCGGCCCCGGCCCGGGCGGCAGAAGGAGCGGCAACAACGACCGCCCGCTCACATTATCGGATGCCGAAGCAATTGCCGATCCTTTGGCGGCTCCCTCTGTGCAGATCGTCGCGCCAGCCATTCAAGGCAACGGGACCATCACCTTCGCCGGTGAAAACACCATCACCACGATCACCGGGGTAACGCCGGATTTCGCCCCGGTTCGCAACCTGGAAATCGCCGAGGGCGAATTCATCAACGAAGAACATTCGCTTGGACGCATGTCGGTTGTGGTGCTGGGCCCGGAAACGGCTAAAACAATCTTCGGTCATGCCGACGGAGTTGTCGGCGAAACGGTCCGCATCGAAGGCCAGCCGTTCCGCGTCATCGGCGTGCTGGTTGCAAAAGGCGGCGGCGCATTCGGCAGTGAGGATAACAACGCCTACATTCCATTCACCACCGCGCAGGCGCGATTAATCAAACGCGCGTCACCGGAACAGGTGGATGTGCTCTTCGTGCAAGCCACCAGCGCCGAATCCGTTCCGCTGGCCGCAGATGAAATTTCGAATATTTTGCGCCAGCGTCACCGCACACCCATCGGCTACGATGACTTCACCGTTTTCACACAGCAGGATTTTCTGCAAACCTTCGAGACCATCACCGGCGTTCTCACCATCTTCCTCGGCGGCATTGCGGGCATCTCCCTGCTCGTGGGCGGCATCGGAATCATGAACATCATGCTCGTCTCGGTCACAGAACGCACCCGCGAGATCGGCCTTCGCAAGGCGCTGGGCGCGCGCAAACGGGATATTCTCCTCCAGTTCCTCACCGAATCATCCCTGCTGAGTTTGATCGGCGGAATCATTGGCATCATCTTCGGCTGGCTGATCGCCTTCGCCATCGGGCAGATCGCCACCGCAACGGGAAATGATTTCGTGCCGATCGTCGGTACCGACGCCATTTTGCTTTCCACAAGTTTCTCGGCCATCATCGGCCTCTTCTTCGGAATCTACCCGGCCAGCCGCGCCGCAAACCTCGAGCCGGTGGAAGCCCTGCGTTACGAATAGGCGCATGAATGACTCGACAAAAGATTTTCACCGCCGTCCTCATCCTTGTTCTGCTTCAATCCTGTATGCAGGTTCGGTTGGATGCGCCTCCCGCACTCCCAACGGCGCAGGAAATTGAATCGGTCGAGGAGCAGGCCCCAGCGTCGACAGGAACCGCTTCCCCCTCACCGACAGTTGTTCCTGCGACAGCGACAGTCATCCCCCCGACGGAGACGACCCTGCCCGAAGTCATCATCCGCGCCGTGAAAGGGAATCTCTTCATCCGCCGCGGCCCGGACATGGCGTACAACCCCATCGGCGTGCTATACGAAAATTCGAGCGCCCCGGTCATCGCGCTGGACATGCTTTCCAAATGGGCGCAGATCGTCATTCCGAATTCCGAAAAAACGGGCTGGGTCTCCCTCCAGACAAAATACTCGCAAGTGGATGGCGACCTGAAATCCCTGCCCGAATTCACTTTCACCGAGTGGCCTGTGCCAGCCTACTTGCGGAATTGCACGCACCATCAAATGTACGTCCTGCCCGCCGAGATTGTCCTGCCGCCCTCCACATGGACTCCCGACAACATGACCCGGCTC
>JBBIUO010000441.1:0-2839 GCA_037440205.1 Chloroflexota bacterium | reverse complement strand
GGCGATGGTTTCCACTGTGCCGCCGCGTTTTTCGATGGCGTCTTTGAGCGATTGCGCTTCAGCGGGTTGATACAAGTTGACGTGGGTAAAATCCAACAGCACGACGCCTTTGGTTTGTTTTATCTTTTCATCCGGGCTGGGCGTTTTCAGCGGCGGCTGGGAAACGGCGAGCGCCTGATAATCCGGCGTGCCGATCTCGGGCCGGGTAGGAATGCCGCGGTAGAACATCAATCCGCGAAGGAGACTGGGGAGGATCAATGCGGCAAGCGCGATCCAGATCATATTTTTTTTCATGGCGGCCTCGCTATTGTTCCACCGGCAACTGCGGGATGAAGAGCAAATAGATGCCCGGCTCGGTTGGGTAGGGGGTGGTGATGCCTTCCGGGGTTTGGAAGAAGAAGGGGAGGTAAAGACTCGCGATGCCGGCAAGTTCGCGCAAATCTGCGGTTTCGTAGTTTGCCACCTGCGCCAGTTCCGCGGCTTTGTTGATGGCGTCAGTTTCCGTGCCGAGTTCGTCGGCAATGCCGATGCGAACCGCTTCACTTCCGAGCCAGATTTGCCCGCTCAGAACGACATCCGGGCCGACCTTGAGTCTGTCGCCGCGGCCGAGCGTCACTGCCTGGTAGAAGCCTTCCTTTATCATATCTATCTGGCGCATGTCCGAGTCGCGCGGCGCGCCCCAGAGTTTATACGGGCCAGTAGAGATGATCTCTTCGTAAATCACCGGGGTGGAGGGAAGGTATCCGATCACGCCGATGTTGCCGACCATGGAAGTTGGCTTGGCGTAGATGTAATCGGTATTTACGGAAAGATAATAAGCGCCGCTGGCGGCCATGCCGTTGACGGCGGTGATGACCGGCTTTTTGGCGCGCAGTCGGGCCAGTTCCATGTACACCGATTCGGTGTCCACCACGGTGCCGCCGGGGCTGTCGAAGGCCAGCACCACTGCGCGCACTTCGGGGTGGTCAATGGCGTAGTTGATCTGCGTGATCATGTCGCGCGCCGTGTAGGAGTAAATGGCGTCGTCGAGGCGGATGATGCCGATGATGGGCCGGGGAATTGCGGATGCGATCAAGATCCCGATCACCAGCGGAAGCACAAGCCATAACAGCCACGTGCCGATGCGTTCCCATTTCAAGTCGGTTTGACTCATGACAGCTCCTTTGTTTATTGGGGTTGACCCATTCAGGATATACGAGATGCAGGGGTTTGTCAATGAGGTTGTCTTCGGAAATGAAGTATTGTATAGTAGGCTCAACTTTACCCTGCAATGCGGGGTAATCCCATCCCAAATTGTTTCAGGAGGTTTTCCATGCCAGCACCAGTGAAAGTCACAGCCAGAAGCGGAGCCATTTCCGCAACGACGAGCGCGGGCTCGATTGTCAAGTTTTCAGACCAGTTGACGAAATCGGTGACCGATGTGGCGAAGATCATCGAACAGCACAAGGGGATGATCGATTCGATTCAGGAGATCGCCCTCGAGCTGACCACGTCCATTGGCACGCTTCACACGCTGACGGTCAAATACGCCCGCACGGCCAACAGCATTCTGGATATCCTCCTGCCGATCCTCAAGAACCTGCCGATCATTCCCAAGAACGTGATGCAGATGCTGGTCACGCTCGAGGCCACCACGCAGAAGATCATCGACAACGAAGTGTCTACGTCGAAGACGATCTCGGATGTTTCGTCCGGTTTGCGGACGGGCGACGTGAACAAGATCAAGGGTCATGCCGGCCAGCTTCAAATGGTGACGAGGACGTTGACGGCGATGCTTCCGAAGTAATGCGGTACAAACAAACATAAAGACTGTCAGCCACAGAGGACGCAGAGAAAATTGAGAATGCTCTCTGCTTTCTCTGAAATTTGCTCCCGGCGGTGAGACGCCGCCGCCCACAGGGTGCTCCGCAAGGGACGGCGGCAGAGCGAGGTTTTGGTGGGTGTGTTTTGCGCGTCAAAATCGTTGACAGGCGCGGGTACCTGCATGTATAATCCGCCCGCTAAAAATAACCCAGCTTCCCCACAATTCGGCGCAGACCTCCCCTGTAATTTTTGCGGGTAAAGTGGTCCGCAGGATGAGCGGCGAAGTGATGACTGGAGAACATAATGAGAATTGCAATCGTTGAAAGCGGCGGCAAGCAGTACCGCGCCGTCGAAGGCACCACCATTGATGTGGACCGCCTCGCCTACGAAGTAGGCCAAACATTTGACTTTGAGCGCGTCCTGCTCATGGCAGACGGCGACGTTACGATGGTCGGCACACCCACAATCGGCGATATCAAGGTTTCGGCCACTGTGGTGGACCACGTCAAAGGCCCCAAGGTTATTTCCTTTAAGTATCGCCCGAAGAAGCGCATCCGTGTGAAGGGTGGTCACCGCCACTTTTATACGCGGTTGATGATCGATTTCATCGGCAAGGCCGGCGAGGAGCGAAAAGCCGCGGCGAAGAAATCTGTCGAGACGGAGAAGCAGGCCGAGGCGGCGTTGGAAGCGGAACCGGTCAAAGAGACTGCATCGAAAGGTGCGCGCAAGGCTGCTGAGAAGAAGTCTCCTGCGGCGAAGAAATCTTCCACCGAAAAGAAATCAAGCAAGAAGTAAAGTGAAGTGAGGTAGAAATGGCACATAAAGTAGGCGGTGGTTCGAGCCGCAACGGCCGCGACAGCAATGCCCAGCGTTTGGGTGTGAAGCGTTACGCCGGTCAATTTGTTCTTTCTGGAAATATTCTCGTCCGCCAGCGCGGCACCAAGATCAAGCCGGGCTTGAATGTGCTGGTTGGCAAGGACGATACCCTGTTCGCCACCGCGGATGGGATTGTCATGTTCGATGTGTTTCATTGGCG
>JBBIUO010000440.1:2348-2877 GCA_037440205.1 Chloroflexota bacterium | reverse complement strand
AAGTGGCGATCATCATTCTGTTCGTGCTGGTGATTTTTTATCTGCTCTCGGTTTTGTTTGGCGAGGAAAAAGCGTTCTTTATCACTGCGTTTGTTTCGAGCGCGCCGTATTTCCTCGGGCATTCGCGGGTCTTGAGCCATGAAGCGATGGTGGCATTCTTTGTGCTGGCTTCGATCTTCGGGATGCTGGCGTATTTGGAATTCGGGCGCAAGTGGCATTACTTATTAATTTCAGGTGTCTCCGCCGCGCTGGCGCAGTTGACGAAATCTTCGGCGATGGCGATGTTTCCGGTGATTGTGTTGATGCTGGCGGTTGCGGTGTTTTCAGAAAAAGGCCGACTGAAGTCGGCGGTACGGGAGCATTTGAAAATTTTTGGCATTTGGCTGGGATGGCTGGCTTTGGCGTATTTTCTTTTTTGGCCCGGCATGTGGGTTGCTCCGGGCAAGATGCTTTACGAAGTGTACGGCAACGCGTTCAGTTATGCTTTGCAGGGCGCGCGCTTGCAAGTGACTCAGGAACTGGAACCTTC
>JBBIUO010000440.1:0-2288 GCA_037440205.1 Chloroflexota bacterium | reverse complement strand
AAGGAAACGCCTCTTGCCTGGCTGGGACTTGGTCTGGCGTTCTGGTCGCTTTTTCAGCGCCGACGGGGTGCGCTCGAAAAGAAACTCATGCTGTATTTGCTGGCGAATGCGATGATGTCCATTTTGCTGTTTAGCGCGGCGCAGGGACGCAACTCGCCGCATTACATCATGTCTGCGCATGTGAGCATGGATGCGATTGCGGCGCTGGGGTGGGTGGGTCTCTCGGCGCTGATTCTGAATCAGGATAACGGGATCAGGCGTCGGCTTAAGATGGGAAGCGCGGTTTTCATCCTCATGTTTCAATTGGGAAGCGCGTTGATCTATTATCCATATTATTACACGTACCAAAATCCAATCGTTGTGAATGCGCCGCTTTCGGATTATGGCGAGGGGTTCGAGCAGGCGGCGGCGTATCTGGCGCAGAAGCCGAATGCGGATACGTTGAAGGTTTTGTCGTTTCGCGGGCGCGGGCCGTTTTCGTACTTCTTTCCGGGCGAGACCATTCTTTTCAACCCGTTGTTTCTCGAGGAGGCGGGTATGGCTTCGATGATCGAGCGGCTGCGGCGGGCGGATTATTTGGTGATCAACGATGCGTTACGACCGCGCACGCCGCGCACGGAGTTGTTCGTGCAGGGGTTGAACGGTGTGCCGCCCGAGCATTCGATTTTTATCAAGGGCGTGTCGCCGATTCGCATTTACCGCGTGGCGGATTTGCCGCAGTCGTTTTATGATGCAATTAAAAAGTGACGTTCACCTCGCCGGTGATCGTCACTTTTGTCATGGCCTTGGCGGACCGCCCGCTGGCACACATGCAAGAGTTGAACTCGATACGATCAGGCATGTGCCATTGACAGTGGTTTGATTCCTGCCGATGAAAGAGCAGGATGAGTTTTCAGCGAGGCCGGTGCAGGCGTTGATCGCGGCTTGCGGCGGCTGACGGCCGTTTTGATTGTTGCCGCCCTGAGCCTGGTCGAAGGGTTGCTGGGTTGTTGCAGGCGCCTCATCCACGATCACGGTGGATTCGTTGAAGAAGAAGACATCTTCCTGAAGTTTGGTTAACCTGGTGTTGCGGCGGATGATGTCGGCAAGGGTGGTGTTTTGCACATCATTGACGATTCGATATGCCGTGACACCTGTCATGGATGTTTCAAAACAAAAATGGACTGGATGTTCTCCAGTCCATTTTTGTGAATGGGACTATTCACACAGATACAATGTCGAAGCCTGATTCTGCCCGCCTCCACCCGGACCCTGAAACTGATTCTGTCCATCAGGCTGATTCTGCGCCGATGCAGTTGTGCTGAATTCAGGCACGACCGTGCATGAACTTGACAGCCAGTTGGCGATCTCTTCCTTGTTGCCGCGGTCGCCACCGTAGAGCACGTAACGCAATTCACCATTGGCGACCATTTGAGCAAGGTCTTCCGCGCTGACCACGTTATCCTGTCCGCCGAAGCCGCCCATGTACAGGACAGGGCGTCCCGTTGCGATCACCAGCGACGATCCCTGCTGTGACGATGGAACCGCCACAAGATATTTCATGCCCTGCGTGTTCGCTTCGAGGTAGGCGAGCAGGTTGTCATTCACGTTCGCGCCGGGACCGCCGTCATTTTGCGGGCGCGGGGAGTTGAGTCCTGCCTGTTGATTGCCGCCTGTGTAAGCCGTAGGCAAACTCCTGTTGCCATTGGATGCCACTGTCATCACCGTCCAATACATTGGGACGATCAGAATCGAGGCAAGGATGGCGATGTACGCCGCGCGCTTCATGAAGAACATCGAGACGCTTCCCGCAAGGAACAGGATCATCGCAACGAGCATCCACCACGACTTCTCGCCATATTGCCAGGAGGCGAAGAGTTGGAAGGCGAGAGTCGCCAAAGCGGACGCGATCAACACAAAGCCGATCCATTTTTTATCCCTGCCCCAACTCCATAACTGGGCGAAGCCGATTCCCACCATGGCGCCGAGGGCGGGTGCGAGCATGATGGCATAGTACGAGTGAAAGATGCCGGAGACCATGCTGAAGAACACTACGCAGGTCAACAACCATCCGCCCCAGAGGATGAGGCCTTTGTGAACCGCCGATTCAATCGGCAGGCGAATCTTGCCGGCGAAGAGCGCCAGCGCCACGCTGATCAACGCGAAGGGCAGCAGCCACGACATCTGCTTGGAAAGCGGATTGGTGAAGAAGCGGAAGACACCGGGTTCACCTGTCTCCTGGCTGAACGGTGTGCCACCATTGCCCGGGCCGCCGGGTCCGCCAACCGGGCCCTGTCCATTTTGCTGTG
>JBBIUO010000439.1:0-2887 GCA_037440205.1 Chloroflexota bacterium | reverse complement strand
CGACAACCACAATTCTGTCAATGGGATTCGGGAATTTGCACACGCGCGCGGCGCGGAAGTGACTTACATCCCGGTCATGCTCCCCGATATGAGAGTCGACGCTTCGCAACTTAACCGTGAGCTGGCTCGCCCATCCCAAACAGGACACAACCTTTTTGCCTATCCCGCCCAGTCGAACTTCTCCTCGGTCAAGCACCCGCTCGAATGGATCGAACTTGCCCACGCCCACGGCTGGGACGTTTTACTCGACGCCGCCGCTTTCGTCCCAACCAGCAAATTGGATTTGAGCAAGGTCAAACCTGATTTTGTTCCGATCTCATTTTACAAAATCTTCGGCTACCCAACGGGACTCGGCGCATTGATCGCAAGAAAGTCTGCGCTGGCAAAATTGCATCGTCCCTGGTTTGCGGGCGGGACGATCACCGTCGCATCGGTGCAAGGTGACAAATACTACTTCGCCAACGGCGCGCCCGCCTTTGAAGACGGCACGCTCGATTACCTCAACATCCCCGCCATCGAAATCGGACTCAAACACATCGAGTCCATTGGCTATGATGTGATCGGCGAGCGTGTCAAAACATTGACAGGCTGGCTGTTGGAAAATCTCACCGCCATGAAACACAGCAACGGGGAGCCGCTTGTTCGGGTCTTTGGACCAACTTCAACGGAAGGAAGAGGCGGCGCAGTCACAGTCAATTTCTACGACAAAAATGGTGAGGCGTTCGATCATCGTTTCATCGAAAGGGAAGCAAACAAAGTCAACATCTCGCTTCGCACAGGCTGTTTCTGCAACCCCGGCGCTGGCGAGATTGCCCTCGGCATCTCGCGCGTGGAATTGGATGTCTGCTTCACCCGCCCCGGCCACGAAGACAGGCTTTCGATTGACGACTTCCGCCTGTGCATTGACGGCAAATCCAGCGGCGCAGTGAGAATTTCGGTGGGCATGGTTACCAATTTCAACGACGTGCAGGCGTTGCTCTCGTTTGCGAGAGGTCTCCTTCGTTAATGTCATGCTGAGGAGCGGGCAATCGAGCAATCAAACCTGCTGAAGCCAAGCGACGAAGCATCTCGAATTCTGGTAAGAGATCCTTCGGTCGCGGAGAACACGCTCCCTCAGGATGACACAAACCGCGAAGAACGCGCTCCCTCAGGATGACACAAATGAGGAATCATTATGAAACATTATTACGTCTACATCATGACAAATAAATCCAGAACCCTTTACACCGGTGTGACGAACAACCTTGAGCGGCGCGTGTATGAGCACAAAAACAAACTTGTTGAAGGGTTTACCAGCAAATACAACATTACGCTGTTGGCCTATTACGAAGAAACAAACGACGTGCATATTGCGCTCGCCCGTGAAAAACAAATCAAAGGCTGGTTGCGCTCGAAGAAAATCGCCTTGATCGAAACCATGAATCCGCAATGGAAGGATTTGAGTTTGGAATGGTATAGTCCGCCAGCCAACTCAATCACGCCATTCTGAAGGATACACTTCATTATGTCATGCTGAGGGACGTTCTTTGTCCCGAAGCATCTCTGACATCGAATACCGAGACTCTTCGGTCGCGGAGAACACGCTCCCTCAGAGTGACACAATCCAATAAAAGGATAACTTTGTGATCAGCAGAATCTGGCACGGATACACTTCTTTTGAAAACGCCGATAAATACGAAACCCTCTTGAAGGAAGAAATCTTCATCGGCATTCGCGGACGAAACATTCAAGGCTTTCACGAGATTCAGTTATTCCGCAGAAATCTCGAAACCGAAGTGGAGTTCATCACCGTCATGTGGTTCGACGACATCGAATCCGTCCGCGTTTTTGCGGGCGAGGATTATGAAGTTGCAGTGGTGCCTCCGAAGGCAAGGGCGTTGCTATCTCATTTCGACGAGCGTTCCCAGCATTACGAAGTCCGCGAGAGGCTGGAACAGTGAACGGCCAGACCCGCTCGAACATCAAACCCGGCATGACCGTGCTGATCGTCCTCAAACAGGATCAACGCACCGGCAAACTCACCAAAGGCATCGTCAAGGACATCCTTACCAAATCACCCAATCACCCGCACGGAATCAAGGTCCGCTTGATGGATGGACAGGTGGGACGTGTAAAAGAGATTGTGTTGGAATAACTGGAGGGCCGCAATTGCCCGGCTAATTTTGTCATGCTATACTCGCCTGTGTTTACTTTCGGATACAGACGAGCCAACATGAAAAAACGATTCCTTTTATTCCTTTTTGCCGCAGTCATTCTTTCATCGTGTGGGAAACCCGCTGCGCCTCCCACCGCCACATTTCCCGTGCCGACCGTCACTGCCACCGCTGCGCGAAGAATCGAACCGACGGAAACGCCGCTTCCGACCGTCACACCCGTTTGCATTTCCCCCGAGCCCGATCAAAAGGATATCGACCGCGCCGTCACGTTCGCCGATGACGTTTTCAATGAGTCCGATTGGGAACAAAGCCAGAGCGTTTTGGAAGGCACGGTCGCCGTCACCTGGCAGAACATCGTGCAGGGCGCGGTGGCCTATCTCGAAGCGCGAGTCAAACCGTGCGGCTACGAAGAGCCCGATCTCAACAAGGATTTCAGCGACGATAACTGGAAGGCCATCTTCGCCAACTACGAAAGTTACGAATCCACCGCCGAATGCAGGATCGATTCCGGGTTGAGGCTGTACCAATTCAAAGCGCAGAATCAAGGCTTCGAATACAGGATCAACTACTGGGTCCAGAACGATACGAGCACGCGAGTCATCGTGCTGATGATCGTCTTCCCATCCGAATCCCAATCCCTGCTGGACGATTATTCCATCCGCCTCTTCCCCGACCTGCCAAACTGCTCCTAGGAAATTGACATGCCCTCCCGCTACGACATTCTCTTCCAA
>JBBIUO010000438.1:0-2914 GCA_037440205.1 Chloroflexota bacterium | reverse complement strand
GCAACGTCCTGCGGCGGGCGGGAAAAACCGAACCCACCGGCAAGACCCTCAAAGCGGCAGACATCATCCTCGACCGCGACAGCCGCGAAGTGCTTGTCGGTGAACGCAGTGTTGACCTCACTCCATCTGAATTCGATTTGCTTGCGGCATTGATGGCCGCGCCGGGCCGCGTCTTCTCGCGTCTCGATCTGCTGGATGTTATTCAGGGCGTGCGCTACGAAGGCTACGAACGCACCATTGATACCCACGTCAAAAACCTGCGCGCCAAAGTGGAAGACGACCCGCGCAAACCGCGCTACATCGAAACCGTGTACGGCGTGGGTTATCGCCTGAAAAAGGGTTAACCGATGCGCTCCCTGACCACCAAATTGATCCTTGCGTTTCTCGCCGTCAGTCTCATCAGCATCGGCGCGATCACCATCCTTACGCGCTTTGCCACCAACCGCGAATTCGACAAATTCACATCCAACCAATACGAAGCGGAATTGGTCAATGAACTCGCGCATTACCGCATGGAAAACGGCAGTTGGGAAAACCTGGGAAAAGCACACATCGGTTTCACCTTCGACCAATTCGCGCCGGGCGATGGCCGCCCTCCCAACTTCGCGGTTGCCGATGCCAACGGCGTCGTTGTCTTTGAAAGTTTTCAATTCAAACTGGGGCAGCATATTGGCGCCGACATGCTCTCGAAGGCCACACCAATTCACGTTGAGAATGAAACGGTCGGCTATCTTCTCATCGAACAGCCGCCGGATCATCACGATCCGCTTCAAGATCAATTCCTTAGGCGTCTCGATACCTCCCTTTTCCTGAGCGCCATCGGCACGATCATCCTCGCCCTGTTCTTCGGCATCCTGCTCTCGCGCAACATCACCAATCCCGTGCGCGAACTCACCTCCGCCACACACGCCATGGCCGACGGCAAACTTGGGCAGAAGGTGGCGGTGCGCTCGAAGGATGAGATCGGCGAACTCGCGCAATCCTTCAACAAAATGAACGACGACCTTGCGCGTTCGCTCAACCTTCGCAAGCAAATGACCGCCGACATCGCGCACGAACTTCGCACGCCGCTCAGCCTCATCATCGGTCACGCCGAAGCGGTGCATGATGGAGTCCTGCCGCCCTCGAAGGAAAATTTCGAGATCATCCGCGAAGAAGCCGACCGCCTCGAACAACTCGTCAACGATTTGCGGACGTTGTCACTGGCCGACGCCGGCGAACTTTCTGTGGAATTCCAACCCGTGGATTTGAACCAGTTGCTGAGCGACGTCAAAACCCATTACACGATCCCGTTCAACCAAAAGCGCATCGCCCTTGACCTTGTAACTGATCCGGTTATCCTGAAAGCGAATCTCGACCCGATCCGTTTTTCGCAAGTGCTGACCAACATCCTCGATAACGCCCTGCGCTACACCCCCGAAGACGGGCGGGTGACCATCTCTGCGAAAAAAGTTGATAACCAAATCGAGATCGTCATTGCCGACAACGGCGAAGGCGTGAATCCAGAAGAAGCCGCGCACCTCTTCGACCGTTTCTATCGCGCCGATCCATCCCGCACACGCGATAGTGAATCGGGCGGCTCCGGCCTGGGACTCGCCATCGCCAAATCCATCGTAGAGATGCACCGCGGAAGCATCCGCGCCGAAAGCGAAAAAGGCAAAGGGATGAAGGTCGTCATCCTGCTGCCAAAAGCGGAGTAGAGAAACGGACAGCGGATACAAAAAAAAGCGTCCCTTGCGGGACGCTTTTTTTGTCGGTTTCATTCGTTTGGCGGGGGATTGCCGTTTTAAGATTTGATCTCACTGACGTTCAAGCCGCCGTCCCCGGCGGCGTTCCCCTAGTACTGCCCAGCCAGGGCAGGTGCGGGGAAATCCTGCGCCGTCCCCGGCGCAGGGAGCAAATCACTTGACATGGTTTGCGTGCATACTTCGTTTCTTTCGATTCTTGAAAAAGGATTTTGGCAATGCAATTGCCGTGACGAGGGTGCCGATCACAACGATATTTTTGGCGATGCCAAACATCATGCGCGAGATATGGGAACTGCCTTCGTTACGCTCAGGTCGGTTTTCAACTTCGGGTGGCCTGAACTCCACCCCGCCGCCACCATTAGGATGGAACTGGGGTGAGCCGCCAAAATCGGGAGCATTCGCCCCACTTGCATTGACCACGGTCACCATCAACCCCACAACAACCGAGAACACAGCCAGGATGATAAAGACTCGTCCAATCGTTTTCATGCGGCAGAGTCCTTCCCTTGTCTGGCCGAAAACAATCCGAGAACGGGGCGGAGCAAATACCTGTCAACCGTTTTGACGATCCAGCCCCAATGCAGGGCTGTGTGAACACCGAGCAGGAGCAAACCGATATTGGCAGACATGTCATGCAGTCTGCGCCAGGCAAAGCCCAATGGCAGGTGAATCCCCAGCGCAGGCAGGGCAACCTTCGAGATCATCACGCCGGAGACCATGATGAGCGTCCCGTCAATGAACAGCAGCCAGTTCAAAAGGTAGTTGATGCGGTTCTGCATCCCCAACTTCCTCAAAAAACGCCCGGTGATTTCCGTGATCCAATCCCAGTTTATCAGCAGATGAACGATCATCACCGCGATCAGCGACAGACTCAGCCACTCGTGGATCGCCAGCCCGCTCGAACGCGGCTCCATCGTCACCAGAAAGGCGATGAACAGGGCAAAGTCCAGCCAGAGTTTGGTCCTGGATGACGTGCTTTTTGAAACTTCACTTCCCATAAACTGCTCCTTTGGTTTTCGCAGTATTGTATGGGCACATCGCGTTTTGTGGTGGGTGAAATGCGTGGGAATTGTGAAGGTTTTGTAAAAAGGATGGCATCCCGTTTTAAAACCCGTTAGTGTAAACTTGTTTCTGTAAAATTGAGGAAGAAGGTAGGTCTGGTATAT
>JBBIUO010000437.1:0-2926 GCA_037440205.1 Chloroflexota bacterium | reverse complement strand
AGGCTCCCAGATGCCTTCAGGAGAACGATGACTCATATCGCCCAGCAGTTCGACCTGCAATCCGTTTATCTGCGCCTGCCCGTGATGCGAATGGGTGTGTTCCGATTCCCAAACATGCACAGGGACTTTCGTGAATTCGGTCAGTTTCTTTTCAAGCACATAAATGGTACGCGCGTCGGTTTGCAAATCCAAATCATGCACGGGAGTATCCACACCTTGCAAACGCAAACCGGCGCTCCCCGTCAATGCCCAAGGCAATTCGGCGGGAGGAATTCTTTCAACGAGCAAGGACAAAACCCCGGCGTGCTGCTCAGGCAAATCAAAAACAGCATTCATTCGATGGACTCCGATAAAGCGATGAAGACATCCTCCAACGCAGGCGGGATGACTCGCAGGTCTGTCAGTGTGCCACCGGCGGATTTGATCTCATCGGGCAGGCGTTTCATGATGAGATCGGCCTTCCCTTCGCGGGCGCGGACGTGCAGTTTGTCGCCAAACGCGGCCACGTCCTCCACATCTTCATCTTGATGCGCCACGTGGCGAAGGGTGTTGATGGGTTCCCCGCGCATTTCAAGGATGCGGCCATTCAGCCGCGCCCGCAAATTGGAGGGCGCATCTTCGGCGATGATCCTGCCGTGTTTCATAAACCCAACGCGGTGACAACGCGAGGCTTCATCCATGTAAGGGGTGGAGATGATGACGGATACTCCGTGTTGCGTCCCTTCGGCTTCGCTCAGGATAGGGTTGCGTGTTGCGTTTTCCGTGTCTACGTGTGTACCTGTGTACGTGTCTACCTGTGTACTTGACTGCGAAACCAATTTGATTACGAGTTGCCAGAAATCCTGGCGCGTCACCGGGTCAACACCCGTCGTCGGTTCGTCCAGCAACAGCAAACGCGGGCGTGTGACAAGCGCAGTTGCAAGGCCGAGTTTTTGTTTCATGCCGCCGGAGAGTTGCCCGGCGCGGCGGTCCTTGAATTTATCGAGGCCGACGAATTCGAGAATCTCCATCGAACGCGGAAGCCATTCGGTGGAGGAAAGTCCGCGTATTTCGGCAAAGAAGCGGATGTTCTCCAGAACGGTCAAATCCTCGTACATGGAAAATCTCTGCGAGAGGTATCCGATCTGTGAGCGGGCCAGTTCCACCTGCCTCTTCACGTCGTAGCCGCAAATGTTGATCTCGCCCGAATCCGAAAGCAGGGCGCCGATCAACAACCGTATGGTCGTCGTCTTGCCTGCGCCGTCCGAGCCGACCAGCCCGTAGATTTCACCGGGTTTTATGTTTAAGTTAACGCCGTCCACAGCGCGGGTTTGGCCGAAATATTTTTTCAGATTGGTTGCTTGAACAAGATAAGTGGTCACGGTTAATTCTCGCTAAACGGTATTGGATGAACGATCACGAATGCCTCGTCTTTTGCCAGCGCTTCCAGTTGGCCGCGGCTGGGATGCCTGGGTAATCCATGCGCCTTTTCCATAATCAAGCCGATCATACGCGGATGTCTTGCAAGACGCACTTCCAAAAAATCTGCAAACTTCGATGGGTCGGTGATAATCTCTGCCGTGCCGCAAACATGCTTCGCGCCCACGCGGAGTTCCACCTGCGGATTCGACTGGATGTTGCGGACCCAATCCGCCTTGAGTCCGCGCGCCGCACCAAGATAGTAATCGCCGCCGATCTTTTCATATTGAAGAGGAGTGACCCGCTTCTTTCCTGACCTTCGGCCTGTTGTGGTCAAAAGGAGAATGATCCTCCCGACGAGAGGCCCAAGACCGATCGCGTAAAGAACGCGATGGATCTTTTGAATGTTCTTCATCTTCGACCAGTCGAATTGAGACATACTCACCTCGTCGGCGCTAGAGAGCGCCTCCTACGCGACAAATTACCAATTACTTGAACACCACATCCGCCGGCATACCGATCTTCAACTTGCCTTCGGGGTCGCTCACTTTCAATTTGATGGCGTAGAAGGTGGAACTTCGTCCTTCAACGGTTTGCACGTTGCGCGGGGTGAATTCCGCCTGATCGGCAATTTGGATGACAGTGGCGGTGAAGGTCAGGCCGGGAAAGGAATCCACACGGACTTCAGCAGTTTGGCCGAGGCTGATCTGTCCGTAACGGTCTTCGGGGACGTAGACGGTGATGGTCAATTCAGTGAGGTCGGCCATGGTGAGGGCAACCGCGCCAGGCTGGACAAATTCACCTGGCTCCACGTTGCGGGTGAGGATGACTCCATCCATGACGGCGTAGATATCGAGTTTGGCAATTTGCGCGTCGAGGAGATCGAGGTTGGCCTGCGCCTGCTTGACGGCGGTCTGCGCCTGATCGAGAGCGTTCTTCGCGGAGATCACAGCGGGAGACTGGTCGCCGGTTTGCAATGAGAGCAAACGGGTGTAGGCCGCGTCGTAACGCTGTTGGGCAATGACCACCTGTCCGCGGGCATATTTGACGTCGTCTTCCGCCTCGGTGTTGGTGAGGGCGTTGAAGTCATCCTGCGCGCGTTGAAGATCGTCCAGGACTTCGTTGTAATAATCGTAGGCGGCGTCTTGAACGGGCCCGGCCTCGACGGCATTTTCAGCCTGCACTTTGACCTTGTCCGCGATCAGGAATGCGGCGCGCGCTTCGGAGAGTTTCCTTTCGGCTTCGAGGTATTGCGCGTTCCCCAAATCGGAGATGACTTTTTCGAGATTGGCATTCGCTTCATCGAGCCCGGCTTTGGCCGCATCCACTTCGATTTGTGCGGCGGCGAGTTGGTCGGATTGGTCAATGAACCACAAGGGCTGATTGAATTCGTCGGGGGCGGAAATTCGCAAGTCTTTGGCGCGTTGTGCGTCCTGCGCGGAGAGGGCGGCTTGCAGGGTCTGGTCGTATTTGGTCTGGGCGGTGGCGAGGGCGGCGTTGGCAGAATCAAGTTGGGAGGCGGCCACTG
>JBBIUO010000436.1:0-2982 GCA_037440205.1 Chloroflexota bacterium | reverse complement strand
GGCGGTGGCTTCGGGGATGATTGAAATCGCCGTCGTGGTCGGCGTGGAGAAGATGACCGACATGGCCGGGCCGAGCGTGACTTCGGCGCTGGCCACCGCCGCCGACGCCGACTACGAGGCGGCGATGGGCCTGTCGTTCGTCGCCATCAACGCGCTCGTGATGCGCCGCTACATGCACGAGTTCGGCTGGAAGCACGAAGACTTTGCCCCGTTTTCGATCAATGCCCATGCAAACGCCATGCACAATCCCTTTGCGCGCCTGCATGAAAAGATCACGGTGGAGAAATTCGAGAAATCCTCCATGGTTGCCACGCCGATCAACTTGCTGGATGCCTCTCCCATCGGAGACGGCGCGGCGGCGATGGTCATTGTCCCTGCGGAAAAAGCGGTGAGGAAACCAAATATCGTTGTCGCCGCATCTGCTTCGTCTACGGATACGATTGCGGTGCATTCGCGCAAGGACCCGCTGTTCTTACAGGCCGCGTACGAATCATCGAAGCGCGCCTATGAAATGGCGGGCGTAACGCCGTCTGATATTGACGTGTTCGAACTGCACGATGCGTTTTCCATCATGGCCGCGCTTTCACTCGAAGCCAGCGGGTTTGCAGAAAGAGGTCAAGGGGTGAGGCTTGCCCTCGATAACGAGATCAGCCCACAGGGCCGTGTGCCCGTCTGCACTCGAGGCGGATTAAAAGCCCGGGGGCATCCAGTCGGCGCGACGGGTGTATATCAACTTGTGGAGATTGTCCAGCAATTGCGCGGTGAATGCGGGCAAACGCAGGTGAATGATGCAACGATCGGCATGGCGCAAAATATCGGCGGTTCAGGCGCGACGATCCTGACTCATATTTTGAAGAATGATACTTAAGTTTGCTTGAATCCCGCCATCCTTATGGACTATACTCAAATTGATCTTTCATTCTTGCTTATTTATTGTCATTTAAAGGAGGCCCGTCATGGATGAGGAGCAGAGAAAATTAACGCGCCGTAACTTTTCCTATTACATGCGAGTGAAGGAAGAAGGCAGTGGAAAAGTGATCGGTCATATTTCCGATATCAGCACTGGCGGATTTCGGATTGACAGCACCCAGCGCATTCCACTCAATGTGGACCTTCGCCTGTATATTGACCAGATTGGCGAGATCTCGAGGAAAACATACATCCTTCTCAAGGCCCGCCCGATGTGGTGCAGGCAGGATCAATTCGATCCCAATATGTTCAACGTTGGGTTCAAACTTGTGGATATAGCGCCGGCGGATCGCGAGATATTTCTGAGAATGTATGAAGAGTACGGGGATAAGAATCCCCCAAAGACCGGCGAGTTGAAATTTCCGCCGGAGTGATTTTGATCTTTGCATTGAAACCCTGCTTTTGCGGGGTTTCAATTTTAATCCTCTGGTTTGACTGCGCGGGAAACCGTGTAAAATTAACACATGAAAAGATTCCTGCGATGGCTGATCCGCGTTGTTTTCAGGGTCATTGCAAAAATAGAGGCTGTTGGATATGAAAACCTTCCTGAAAAAGGAGGGTTTGTCATTGCAGTCAATCACCTCGGCATTCTGGATGCGCCCATGGCGTATTATGCCCTCGATAGTTGGAATCTATTCATCCCCGTTGCCGAAAAATGGGAGAAGAATCCTTTTTTGCGATGGCTGGGTAAATACCTTAATTTCATTTTCATTGACCGCTTCAATCCTGACCTGAAGGCTATGCGCGAAATCATGAATCGGATGGCAGAGGGGCAGACGTTGGTGATCGCTCCCGAAGGTACACGCGCAAGGAACGAAAAAATGGCACAGGGGAGGCCCGGCGTGGCATATCTCGCATCCAAGATGGGCTGGCAGGTTGTGCCGGTGGCAATTTCCGGCACGGAGGATCGCATTCTGTTCGATAATCTCAAGCACTTCCGCCGCACAAAGATTCGATTGACGGCTGGAAAATCCTTTACCCTGCCGTCTTTTCCCAGGGAACATCGCGATGAAGTTTTACAGAAATACACGGACGAGATCATGTGCCGTATTGCGGTCATGTTGCCTGAGCACAACCGGGGATTTTACGCCGAGCATCCGAAATTGAAGGAATTATTGCGCGACGATTGACGAGATTCTAAAACGGGAAGGCGATTGCTGATAAAATAACCCCATGAAATTTACAACCCTGCGTTCCATTGTGCGTTTTATTATGAACATCATTGCCGATGTGGAAGTCATCGGACTGGAAAAGGTTCCGCAAGGCAATGTGCTGATCGCCGCGAATCACCTGGGCCGTCTCGATACCGCCGTGCTTTTGCATGTGCTTGACCGCGAGGATATCATCATGGCGGTGGCCGAGAAATACAAGGATCATCCCATCTTTGGCGCGATTGGGCGGGCGGCAAACGCCATCTGGCTGAATCGTTTCGAAGCAGATTTCGCCGCGTTGCGCGAGATTTTGGCGCGTATGCAAAAGGGCGGATTAATGGTCATTGCGCCCGAAGGCACGCGCTCGAAAACCATGTCCATGCAGGAGGGGAAAATGGGAGTGGCGTTCCTTGCGAGCAAGAGCGGATACCCGATCCTGCCTGTTGCGCTCGCCGGGACGGAAGACAGCGGGGTCATTTCCAACCTCAAGCGGTTTCGTCGGTCAAAGATAAGGGTTGTGGCCGGAGATTTGTTCCATGTCGAGATTCCAAATGGGAAGGGCCGTGAGCAGGCCATGCGGAAAGCCACCGATGAGATCATGTGCCGAATCGCCGTGGAGTTACCGGAGCAGTATCGCGGATTCTATGCAGACCATCCGCGATTGAAGGAGTTGCTGGTCGAAAAGTCCAATCCGGCTTCAGCCCCATGAACATGATCTGTCACATGCGGTACAATGTGCGGCGTGAAAGGGAAAACCTTTCGTTTATTCGTAATCCAATTTTTATAGTCAGCACTTCACGAAAAGTCTTCGTAGTGGCGACTTCAGTCGCTTTTTGCACGAACGACTGAAGTCGGGATCAGG
>JBBIUO010000435.1:0-2997 GCA_037440205.1 Chloroflexota bacterium | reverse complement strand
AAGATTTATCGAGTTCCACATCGTTGTGATAGATGACGAGCACGCTGGTGGTCGTGCCATTTATATCATCTGCGTATTTGGCGCCTGCCCTGTACCCTTCGCCGAAACGCCAGACGGCGGGGACAGCGTCAGTGCCGCAGACAGCGCCAATCTTGTGACTCTTAGACATCCTCGCGGCAAGCGCGCCAACGAGAAAGCCCGCCTTGTCTTCGGGAAAGATCAGTCCTGTGTGATTGGGGACATCATTTGCCGCATTTCCGTCATCTTCCCACGCAAGGGATTGATCTACACCGATGAACTTAATATTGGGGTGGGCCAATGCCGCCGCGCTGGTCGCTTCGTTCAGACCAAAGCCGACGGTCACAATCACATCGTAGCCGGTGTCGGCAAAGGTGTTGATGTTCCTGGTGTAATCATTCGCATCGTTTGTCTCGATGAATTGGATGAAATCAGCCACACCGTCGTTCCGGGATTTCTGAACACCCTCCCAGGCAGATTGGTTGAATGATTTATCGTCAATACCGCCGACTTCAGTCACAAACCCGACACAGAAAACATCGGGTGAGAAACAATCGGGAGCAGTCACTTCTGTGGCGGGTGGGATTTCAATGATCGGGGCGGGAGCCTCGGTTTTGGTCGGAACCTTTGTTGCGTCAGGAGTTTTTGCCGGTGTTGCAAACTTATATACTCCCCACGAAGCGATGGAAATAACGATGATTGCCAGCAATCCGATGCCCCAGACGGGGAATTTTGACCTGCCCGATTCTTTCCGCGCTGTGGGCTGTTCCAGCGTCTTTGCAGTGGATGTCCCTGCGGGTTTCTCAACCGTTTTCTCCAGATGCGGAACATGCGCGTTTTCCGGAATCGCCGCCTGCAACGCCTTGACCATTTCACCGGCAGTCGCAAAGCGGTCTTCGGGATTTTTTGCCAGCGCTTTCAGAATCACCCGCTCGATTGCATCGGGCAAATCTGGATTAAATTTGTGCGGCGGCGGTAGAGGGTCGTTGATGTGCTTGATGATGACCGCCATTGGGGTTTCGGCGTTGTAGGGCGTGCGTCCGGTTGTCAGCGCGTAAAGGATGACCCCCAGGGAATAAATGTCGCTGCGCGCGTCAATTGTCTGTCCAAGACCCTGCTCCGGGGACATGTAAGCCGGGGTACCCATGATCGCGCCGGAGGTCGTGAAGTGAATCGAGCCTTCCACGATCTTTGCCAGGCCAAAATCCATGAGCAGACAGTTTCCGCGCTCGTCAATCAGCACGTTGCTCGGCTTTACATCGCGGTGGATCAGGCCATGCGCATGGGCATAATCGAGGGCATCGCCCACCTGTGAAATGATTTTTCGGGTTTGTTCGAGGGGGAAGGGTTTGTCCTGCATCAGCCTGGCAAGCGTCCCTCCCTCAATAAATGGCATTGCGATAAACGTGTAATCATCCGCCTGCCCAAAATCGAAGACAGGCAGAATATGTGGGTGCTGGAGTTTGGCGAGGACTTTCGCCTCCTGCTGGAAGCGGCCTGTGAATTGTGGGTCGCTGGCGAAGCGCCGCGGCAATACCTTGAGGGCAACGTATCGGTCCATGGACGGCTGGTACGCCTTGTAGACAGCCGCCATTCCCCCTTCACCCAACGGCGCTACGATCTGATAGGGTCCAAGTTGTTTGCCGGTGATATCTTCCATAATTCATTACCGGGAAGTCCAGGTTGACTGGGATTACGACAAGAGGCACAATTACCAACGGTCGTGTTACGTGTATGCCATGGTTAACCCATGATACAACGTATGAGAACGTATTACAAGACGATGATTTTCCCGATGAACCCGGCGGTCCATGTGGCGGGAGAAATTTACCCCGCGCTTTTCTTCATCTCCGGGGCCAAAAAGATATAATTGCCTCATCGCCTGTAATGACAAATCCACGCCCGAAACGAAGGAGGCAGTCCATGTACGAGAGAATCCTTGTTCCGCTGGATGGTTCGGCTTTATCTGAAGCAGTATTGCCGCACGTGTCGCCTCTTGCAAAGGTGTTGAATGCCGAGATTGTGCTTTTGCATGTGGTTGTGGTGCCGTCGCCGGAGTTCAATCCTCCCTCCTCTCCCCTTGCTCCCCCGGAAGAAGTCAAAAAACTGCGCGAGCATGGCAGGGAATATATAAGGGCAGTTTGCGCCCGTCTCGAAAAAGCGGATGCCCGCGCGACCTATCTTATCCGTGAAGGCGCGGTGGGTGAAACGATTCTCGAAGTGGCAGAGACAATGCAGACGGACCTGATCGCCATGTCCACACACGGGCGTTCGGGTTTGCAAAAATTGTTGATGGGCAGTGTTACCGAGTGGGTGATCAAACATTCGACCCTGCCTGTGATGGTCATTCGGCCCAAATAAGGGCGGTCGCTCCCTGCGCCGGGGACGGCGGCTCGAGCATTCGCCGCCGACGACCTTGGCGTGTACCCGGGTCTGTTTCACGGTTCGCATTTTTGAAAAAGGCGATTAAAATAGCCGCTACTATCCTAATAAATTTTGGAGGCTGTCATGGCAAAGACCGGCAAGCAAATGGAAGGCGAGGTCTACTATCCATCCGAGCAGGTAATTCAGCAGGCGCGGCTGAAGGATTGGGACGCGCTTGCGGAGAAGGCAGGCAAAGACCTGGAAGGTTTCTGGGCGGCGGAAGCGTCCGAACTGGAATGGTACAAGAAGTGGGATAAAGTGTTGGACGATTCAAAAAAACCGTTCTTTAAATGGTTTGTCGGAGCCAGGACAAACATCGTTCACAACGCCATTGACCGCCACCTGAAAACTCACCGCAAGAATCAACTCGCCCTGATATGGGAATCGGAAGACGGCAGGCTGGAGCGCACCTTCTCCTATTACGCCATGAACCGCGAAGTCTCGCGCATGGCAAACATCATCAAGGCCATGGGTATAACGAAGGGCGACCGCGTGACCATTTACATGGGGCGCGTGCCTGAGATCGTCTTTGCCATGCTGGCTTGCGCCAAGATC
>JBBIUO010000434.1:0-3034 GCA_037440205.1 Chloroflexota bacterium | reverse complement strand
ATCTCGGATTCTTCACCACGAAGAAATCCTACGTTCACAAAATGGCGGGGCGACTCGTCGGCGAAACCATGGATGCGCGCGGACAGCGTTCGTATGTGCTGACCCTCACCGCGCGCGAACAGCACATCAAACGCGAACGAGCCACCTCCAACATCTGCACCAATCAGGGTTTGCTTGCGCTTGCTTCTGCAATTTACATGTCGGTGCTTGGCAGGAGCGGCCTTCAACAGGTTGCAAATCTTTGTTATCAAAAAGCGCATTACGCCGCGAACGAACTCAGCAAGATCGACGGCTTTGGCCTGTGCTTCACCGAGCCGTTCTTCCACGAGTTTGCATTGTGCTGCCCCAAACCCGCAAGCGAGGTCAATGAGTATTTGCTCGAAAACGGCATCCTCGGCGGATACGATCTCGGCAGGGATTATCCATCTCTGCAAAATCATCTTCTCGTTGCCGTGACCGAGATGAACAGCAAACAAGAAATTGACACACTCGTGGAAGTGTTGAAGGAGATGAAATAATGGCTACCGTAGTCGAACCCACCATTTTTGAACTCTCCTCCCCGGGCCGAACCGGTGTGACCATGCCCGCTTCCGACGTGCCGACAGCTGATCTGCCTCCCAAACATTTGTTGCGCTCTGAGTTGCCCCTGCCCGAACTCGCCGAAGTGGACGTTGTGCGCCACTACGTAAAACTCAGCAAATTCAACTACAGCGTGGACGATGGCTTCTATCCTTTGGGTTCCTGCACCATGAAATACAACCCGAAGATCAACGAAGATACCTGCCGTTTGCCGGGCTTCCTCTTCACACATCCGCTTCAGCCGATTGAAACCGTGCAAGGCAACCTCGCGTTGATGTTCGAATTGCAGGAATGGCTCAAGGAGATCAGCGGCTTTGCCGGAGTGACCCTGCAACCCGCCGCCGGCGCGCACGGAGAATTCACCGGCGTGCTGATGATGGCCGCCTATCACAAATCGCGCGGCGATTCAAAACGCACAAAGATGCTCATCCCCGATGCCGCGCATGGCACGAACCCCGCGTCGGTTGGAATGCTTGGTTATTCCGTCGTCACCATCCCGTCGGACCCGCGCGGCAACGTTGACCTCAAAGCCCTCGAAGCCGCCTGCGACGATACCGTCGTTGGCATGATGCTCACCAATCCAAACACCCTCGGTATGTTCGATGAGAACATCGAAAAGATCATCGAATTGGTGCATGGCTGTGGCGGCTTGATGTATGGCGACGGCGCGAACTTGAACGCGCTCCTCGGCATTGTCCGCCCCGGCGATCTTGGTTTCGATGTGATGCACTTCAACCTGCACAAAACCTTCTCTGTCCCGCATGGTGGCGGCGGCCCGGGATCAGGTCCGGTCGGAGTCGGCGCGCGGCTCGTTGATTTCCTGCCTGCGCCGCTCGTTGGAATCATCGAAGAAGGCGATGACGAACTGGAGCCGCTGTACGGTTTTGTCACCCCCGAGAAAAGCATCGGACGCATGAAGGCGTTCCACGGTCATTTCGGCGGCGGTCTCGTCCGCGCATACACTTACATTGCCATGCACGGCCCCGATGGCTTGAAGGACATTTCGCAGTACGCGGTGTTGAACGCAAATTATTTGCAGGCTCGCCTGCGGAACACGTACCACATCCCGTATGACCGTATCTGTATGCACGAGTTTGTTGCCGAAGGCCAATTTGAGGGAAGTGATGTCCGCGCGCTGGATATTGCCAAACGCCTGATGGATTACAAATTCCACCCGCCGACAAACTACTTCCCGCTCATCGTCCATGAAGCATTGATGATCGAACCGACCGAAACCGAAAACAAGGACACCCTCGACCGTTTCGCCGATGCCCTCATCAAGATCGCGGAAGAGGCGAAGTCCCAGCCTGACCTGCTCCACAACGCGCCGCACACGACTCCGTTTGGAAGGATGGACGAGGTCAAGGCCGCAAGGGAATTGGTGCTGTGTTGCTGGCTGCCTGAAAACTACAACGAGAACGCGTAAATTTTTAGTATGGGGCGGAGCATTGCTCCGCCCCTGGGCTTTTCAGGCGGATAATCATATCTGGCAAGGGTTATCGAAGTTGGATACCTTTGGGAGATAAGACAATGGAACTATCGCAACTCATGATCTGGTTTGGAACTGGAACGGGGATTCTCGTTGGCCTGCCTCAACTTGTTAAAACGCTCAGAACAAAGAAGGCGGGCGATCTCTCTGCCGCAACCTTCATCCTGATTTTGATCACCTGTTCCTGTTTGTTGGTGCGGGCAATTGCCATCAGGGAGGCGGCGTTTATTTTTTATTACACCTTTCTGATCCTCGTCAACTCACTGCAACTTTTCTTGATATGGAAGTATCAGTAAATCACGAAAGCGTAGTAACGACTTAAGTCGTTTGGGCAAAAAGCGACTAAAGTCGCTACTACAGGCATTCTTTCGTGAAGTACCGGGTATAAGGGCGGGAATCCAGATGCTTGAAAGCCTTGATGTGGATTCTGTCAAAGGGCGGGATGGCTGATTAAGGCCGACCCGCTTTCCCGTCGGGATGAAGCGAGGTTTCTTTGTCGGAATTGGAATAAAGAGTCGCAATCCTATTCATCGAAAGCAGTTCACAAGTTTGCTTTTTTGTAATAATTGCATCCTGTATGATTTGCAGGGTTATAATATATGACATCTCATCCAGCATTTGCTGGATGTTCTTTATCAACTCCCAGGAGGAGCGATGCTCAACAAACTTTTATTTCACCGTTTTCCGAATCTCAAAAGCCTGCTCACGCGGATCCAATATGAACTGGTTTCCACATTTGACCGGGACAAGAATGCCATCTTCATGAACTTTGGATACGCCGCCCATCATCAGGGACACGAGCCCATCCCGCTTGAAAAAGAGGAGGAAATTCATCGTTACCCGATGCAGTTGTATCATCACGTGGCAAAGCATATTGACTGGAAGAATGCCGATGCGCTGGAGGTCAGTTCCGGGCGGGGGGGAGGGGCGTCGTTCATTGTGCGGCATTTCAGGCCGAGGTCTTAC
>JBBIUO010000433.1:0-3052 GCA_037440205.1 Chloroflexota bacterium | reverse complement strand
GAAACGCGCGAGACGCGCATTCAGGTGATCGCGCCGGCGGAGATGCAACTGCCATGACAAGGTCGTCCCTCCGCCCATTTCGACTCCTCGTTGTTTTCCTCGCCTTGACGGTCATCGTGGTTTCTCTTGCGTGTGCTGGAAGCGCGGTGCCGTCTGGCGCGCCTCCGCTGGAACCGGCCGCCACACAAGCGGCTTCCCAGCCGGAGGAAATCCAACCGACCCAATCTGCGGTACAACCCGCCATAACAGAGTTCCGCCGGTTGACTCTGGAATTCCCTCCCAAAATGCGCGCAGGCGTGGAAGGGGATATCATCCACCTGACGCTGGAAGTGGATGATTTAGGCAATGTCACACCAACCGCCGAAATCGAAGGAAATGTCGTCACCGGGGAGACGATTGAAATCCCTGACTTGTACGAGACGCACAACGTCACAGCGGAGGCGCAACTCGACCTTGCCGGCATGGATGTTTCACCATCCGGCGCGATTTACGAGCCGCTCAAGCGCCGGCAATCTGCGAATTTTTACTGGAGCATCCGTCCGCAGGAGGCGGGAATCTATCGTGGCACGGTCTGGCTGCATTTGAACTTCACGAGTCTCTCAACGGGAGAACAAAGCCGGATTGCCGTATCAGCCCAAACGGTCGAGATTGAAGCGGTGGATTTCTTCGGGCTGTCGGTCAATGTGGCGAGAACTTCCGGGGTGGTGGGATCCGTCATCGGCGGCATCATCGGATTCCCGTTTTTGGAGGACATCGTCAAGTTTTTGTTGAAACTCAGGAGGAAAAAATAGCCGCCTCCGGCAAAATAAATATATGACGAAAATCACCCAAAATATTGACAAGCGGTCATGGGGGATGGTTTGTTCTGTATGGTACAATTTTCCCAGTTACAAGAATTTCACTCTGGAGCATGCACGATGAACGAATGGCTTTACGTAGGTTTGTTTTTTATTGTTGGATTGATCATCCCCGTCGGCGCAATTGCATTTGGATGGTTGTTGGGGCCGAAGAAGCCGAATCCCGTGAAAAAGTCAACCTATGAGTGCGGCATCGAGCCGGTCGGCGAAGGGTGGGTGCAGTTCAAGGCCCAGTATTACATCTTTGCGCTGGTCTTCCTCGTCTTCGACGTGGAGGCTGTTTTCCTCTTCCCCTGGGCGGTCAAACTCAACCAACTGGGGTTGTATGCCGTGGTGGAGGGGATCATCTTCATTCTCATTCTCGTTGCCGGCCTGGTGTATGCCTGGCGCAAGGGGATGTTGGAGTGGGCGTAATTTCCTATACCATTTCGAGAAGGCTGAACGGATTTTTCCTTTCAGCCTTTTCTTTGTGTAATACGGTTGCGTGCAGGGCGCATTCTCTTATGCGCCTGTCGGCAGGGGAGGCGTTTGAGAACGCCTCCTACGCCAAAAACGCAAACAGGAGCGACATATGAATTTTTGGAATGATCCCCTAAAAGTCGCCGCGGACTGGCTGACGGGTATATTTGTCGGCTGGGGCATGAACGAGGCGGTTGCGCATGTGCTTGTGGCTTTTCTCGGCGTGTTACTGCTCATCAGCATTTTGATGGTGATTGATATTTTCCTCGTGTGGATCGAACGCAAGGTGGTGGCGCGGTTCCAGGACCGTCTCGGCCCGAATCGTGTCGGACCGTTTGGCCTGATCCAGCCATTCGCAGACATTATCAAGCTGATGATTAAAGAAGACACCACGCCGGAAGGCGCGGACAAGGTGGTGTACAACATCGCGCCGATGCTTTCGATGATGTCCGTGTTGATCCTGTGGGCGGTGGTGCCGCTGGCGCCTGTCATCGTCAGCGTTGATTTGAACGTCGGCCTGCTGTATTTGATTGCGGCGGGCGCGATCGGCACGCTTTCGATCATCATGGCAGGCTGGTCGTCGAATAACAAGTTTGCGTTGATCGGCGCGTTCCGCCAGGTGGCCGTGATGGTCTCGTTCGAGGTGCCGATGCTTGCCACCCTGCTCATCCCGGCGATCTTCGCCGAGTCCATGGGGCTGAACAAAATTATCGAATCGCAAAACATCTGGTACGTGGTGATTTCGCCGCTCGGCGCGCTCATCTTTTTGATTGCCGCGATTGCCGAACTCGGACGCGCGCCGTTCGACCTCTCCGAGGGCGAATCGGAACTGGTCTCCGGCTACAACATCGAATACGCGGGCATGAAGTTCGGCATGTTCTACGCGGGAGAACTTTTGCACGCCTTCACCTTCGGCGGCTTCTGGGCGATCCTGTTCTTCGGCGGCTACCGCTTCTTCGGGCTGGAGCAGGTGAGTCCCTTCCTCGCGGCCGCAGTGATGATCTTCAAAGCCATGCTCGGTTACTGGATCATCATGTGGGTCAAATACACGATGATGCGCATCCGCATTGACCACATGCTGGCCTTCAACTGGAAGTTCCTCACCCCGCTGGCGTTCACTCTTTTGATGGTCGTCGCGTTGATGAATGCGCTTCTCGCCGGGACCCCGACCTGGCTCTACGTCAGCGGCATGTTCCTCTCGAACGTTTTGGTCGCGTGGGCCGCGCTCGAAGTCGCGCGCACGTTCAGCCGCAGGGAGCGCGCCAAAAGCGTAATGCGCAATGCGTAATCCGTGAGTGGATGCTGATCGCAAATCGCAAATCGCAATTCGCTAATTGCAAATCGCAAATAGGAAATCGGAAATCGAACTATGACTGCTGAACAAATCATTTTTCTTATCGTTGCGCTGGCTACACTTGGATCGGCTGTGATGGTGGTGACCACGCGCAACCTCGTCCAAGCGGCGCTGTGGCTGATCGCGGCGCTGTTCGGCGTGGCGGTCGTGTATGCAATCCTTCATGCCGGCTTCCTCGCGGTGGTGCAGGTGGTCGTGTACATCGGCGCGATTGCCACCCTGTTCATCTTCGCGGTCATGCTGACCCGCAAGGATAACCGCGATCAGGGCCCGCAGATGAACAAAAACTGGTGGGTGGGCGCATTCCTGGCGCTCGCGTCCTTTGCCGCGCTGGCTTTCCTGCTCCTCGGTTGGAGCGGCTCATCGAAGGCCGCGGCAGTTT
>JBBIUO010000432.1:2246-3067 GCA_037440205.1 Chloroflexota bacterium | reverse complement strand
AACGGGTTGTCGGGGCAGGTCAATGCCTGGGAGCCATACACCGACAGTTTCGGGAGTTGGATCACAACCTACGAACCCATCCTCGATGACAGCGGCAAGGTGATCGGCGCGATCGGCGTTGATATTTCAGCCGATTACGTTGTGGAAGTTCGCAGCAGCATCCTCGTCAGCGGGGCGATTGCGTTCGTTGCCAGTTATGTATTGATCTTTGTCCTTGTATACTGGCTTTCCGGTTTGCTGACCAAACCCATCATTGAACTGGCCGGTGTTGCCAAGGATATCGGCGAAGGCGATTATGGTCACGAATGGAAAGAGGACCAGATCAAACGCGATTTCCGCGACGAGATTGATACCCTCACCAGCGTCTTCAAGGTCATGGTGGATAAGGTGGCCCAGCGCGAGCAAACCCTGCGCGCGCGCGTGCAACAGTTGGAGATCATGGTGGATAAATCCAAACTGGATAAACAAGTGAAGGCCATCGTGGAGACCGATTTCTTCCAGGATTTGCAAACCAAAGTCCGCGGAATGCGCGATCGTTTCAAGAGCGAGGGCGACGCGCCCGGCGAAGACAAAACGCCCTGATAAATAGTGAAGACCCCAGACCCTAAAGGTTGTGAAAACCTTTAGGGTCTTTTCGTTTGCTTCTTTACCAAATCTTTACAATGGCTTTATGATAAGCAAAAAACCACACAGGTAGAATCGCACCATGACAAAGATACTTGTTATAGACGATGAACCAACCATCATCAATCTTGTTCAGGCTTATCTCAAACCTGAGGGATATGAAGTATTCACGGCGGCGGATGGCCCTTCCGGTCTCA
>JBBIUO010000432.1:0-2222 GCA_037440205.1 Chloroflexota bacterium | reverse complement strand
GATCGTGCTGGACGTGATGCTCCCCGGCATGGACGGGCTGGAGTTGCTCTCGCGCCTGCGCCGCGAATCGCAGGCGTACGTCATTTTGCTCACCGCCCGCACCGAAGAAACCGACAAGATCGTTGGCCTCTCGATGGGCGCGGATGATTACGTGACCAAACCGTTCAGTCCGCGCGAGTTGGTGGCGAGAGTCAAGGCGGCAATTCGGCGTCTTCAAACAGGATCAGGCCCGGGCGTCGAAGGAAGCGTGCTGGCGTTTCGTCATGTGAGAATCGATATCGGGGCGCGTCAGGTCACGGTGGACGATCAAGCCATCGAGTTGACAGCCAGCGAATTCGATCTCCTTCATGCGCTTGCGGAAAATCGCGGGCGCGTTCTCACGCGGGAGCAATTGCTCGAGCGCGTTTGGGGCGGCTCGTATTTTGGCGAACTTCGTGTGGTGGATGTGCATCTTGGTCACGTGCGCCAGAAACTTGGCCTGCCTGAAATCATCGGCACGGTGCGCGGCGTTGGTTATCGTTTCGATGACGAGCCTGCATGAGGTAATGATATGAATGCCATCCGCTCGCATTTGGGAATTAAATTATTCCTTTCATATTTCGTCGTGATTTTGATTGGCATGGCCGTGATCGGCGTCACCACGAAACTTGTCACACCGCGAGCGTTTGCGCGGCATTTGATGTTCATGGAAAACGAACTTGGCGCAGGCATGGGCATGGGGATGGGCATGGGACAAGGTCAGGGGCAGGGATGGGGACAAGTTCAAGGCGGCGGGATGATGTCCGATTTTTATCAAAATTTTCAGGCAACGTTCAACGAGGCATTGCTGATCGCAGTGGCGGCGGCTTCGCTTGCGGCGCTTGTTGTAAGTTTTATTTTCAGCCGCAGTATCCTTTCGCCTGTGCATGTGATGAGGTCTGCCAGCGGCCGCATCGCCGAGGGACATTACGATGAGCGCGTGCAATTGCAAGGCACGGATGAATTGAGTCAACTTGCCGCCAGTTTCAATCAAATGGCCGGTCAACTGGAACAGGTGGAAACCATGCGCCGCCGTTTGCTTGGCGATGTGGCGCACGAACTTCGCACGCCGCTCACCGCCATCAAAGGTTCCGCTGAAGGATTGATGGATGGCGTGCTTCCCGCCTCTGCTGAAACGTATCAGCAAATTCATGCTGAGGCCGAGCGGTTGAGTCGTTTGGTGGATGACTTGCAGGAATTGAGCCGCGTCGAATCCCGCGCCATTCAATTGGATGTCCACCCGTTGGATTCGACGGCATTAATTGGAACGGTTGCCAAGCGATTGCAATTTCAGTTCGACGAAAAGCGCGTCACACTGACCCTTGACCTGCCGGCTGAACCCATACATGTCCTCGCCGACGAAGGGCGCGCCATCCAGGTACTCACCAATCTGGCGGGCAACGCCTTGCAATACACGCCGGAAAAAGGCTCCGTGAAAATCTCGGTGAAACAGGAAAAGAACGAGGTTCGATTCTCTGTCAGCGACAGCGGGGTTGGGATTCCCGCCGAGCATCTTCCCCGTATTTTTGATCGTTTCTATCGTGTGGATAAGTCCCGTTCGCGCGCGCACGGCGGATCGGGTATCGGTCTCACCATTGCGAAGCATCTTGTCGAAGCGCATGGCGGAAGGATTTGGGTCGAAAGCGAAGGCGAAAACAAAGGCAGTGTGTTTTCATTCACACTGCCTCTGGCAAAATAGTTTTTACGCAACACGCATTACGTATGTCATGATTCGTGATGCACAATCTACGGTATCGGCTTCACCACGCCCAAATCGCCCGGCGCGCCGCCAAACAGGCTGATATCGGCGCAGGATTGTTTATCCACCCTCATCAATAAAACATCATTTGAAGTCGCGTCCACTTGAATGATGGTATCGTTTTTGTATTCGGAATCAACAGTCAATTTGAGCGTCACCTGATTTTTCACCGGGAGATTGGCGACGCAAACTTTTTTATCGGGATGTTCGCGGCCTTCGTCACTGGCGCGGAGCATGGCGCAGGTGTTGGGTAAATCAGCGGTGCCGGTATTTCTTATGGTCACGAACGCATTTGTCACTTCGCCCATGCCGTGAGTGATGTCGAAACTTGTGTTGCAACCGAGGATATCCACCTGCAATGCCTGAAACAGTGTCGCGGGCGGCGTGTCTGTGGGCGGGGCCGGTGTGAATGTGAACGGCGCGGTCGGGGATGGGATTTCTGTGT
>JBBIUO010000431.1:0-3071 GCA_037440205.1 Chloroflexota bacterium | reverse complement strand
GGGCGAAATTGACGGCGCCTTCCGCGCCTGGGGCTTCGCCAAAGGCGGCTCGGGCGGGGTGAGCGGCGCGATCGCGAACGCGGCGCGCTCGCTTGGGGCGGAGATCAGAGTCAATAGTCCGGTGCAGCAGGTCAAGGTCAAGGGCGGACGCGCTGTGGGGGTTGTCCTCGAGAACGGCGATGAGATCAATGCGAAAGCGGTCTTATCCGCCGCGGACCCGAAGCGCACGTTCCTCCAATTCGTGGAGCCGAAGCATTTTCCCGATGAGTTCGTCACCTCTATTCAAAACTTCCGCGTGCGCGGCTCATCGGGCAAGGTCAACATCGCCTTGAGCAGGCTGCCGCGCTTCACCGCGCTGCCCGATGAAGCGGCGTTGTATCGCGGCGCGGTTTCGATCAGCCCGAGCATTGACTACATCGAGCGCGCCTACGACGAC
The DNA here is from genome assembly GCA_037440205.1 of Chloroflexota bacterium. Taxonomy (GTDB): domain Bacteria; phylum Chloroflexota; class Anaerolineae; order Anaerolineales; family Villigracilaceae; genus Villigracilis. The sequence goes on along the minus strand of JBBIUO010000431.1, from coordinate 2,635 downwards.
GCGAAGTATGGGCAAATTTCCAAGCGCCCGTATCTGGACATGATCTTCCCCTCGATGATCGATCCCGACATGGCGCCGCCCGGATATCACGTGATGTCCTGCTTCGTGCAATACGCGCCGTATGACCTTGAAGGTGGCTGGAATGATGAAAAACGAAATCAACTCGGCGAAGCCGTCATTTCCACCATCGAGCAATACGCGCCGAACATCCGCGAGTGCATTGTGAGCATGCAAGTCATCTCGCCCAAAGATATCGAACGCATCGCGGGCATCACCGGCGGAAATATTTTTCACGGCGAGTTGTTATTGCATCAAATTTTCTTTTTGCGTCCCACGCCGCAATGGGCAGACTTCCGTACCCCGCTCAAAGGCTACTACTTCGGCGCAAGCGGCGCGCACCCCGGCGGCGGCGTCATGGGCGCGGCGGGGATGTTGGCGGCAAAGGAGATACTCAAGGATGGAATGATGTGACGATAGACCGCGGACGATGGACAATCGCCAACGGTCTATCGTCCATCGTCTGACATCCGCTTCTTCCTTAACTGGAAGTTGATTCTGCGAAATGGAGTTTGGTTCGTCTTTTGACATAAACATATTCAAAAACAACTATGAAGAAAATTGCAATCTATCTGTTTTTATCTTTGCTATTCATTAGTTCACCCATCGTGGGGTATTTTTCAGGTCGGGTAGTCGGCAAATCAATGGACGAGCGCAGGCAGTTGGATCAGGAAAATGCGCCCTGGCAACAAATTGACAGTCCCTATAAATTCGCAGAAATAGTGGATGTAGCCCCAAATTCACTTTGGGCAAAAACTGCTGAAAATAAACTTTACTATTTGGGATTTCAGTGCCAGTATGGGGGTAAGGAATGTGTGAAATGGATTGAAACCAAAGAAATTCCATCCGACATCCACAATTATGAACCTGAATCGGCCGAGCCGCCTCTTCAAAGAGGCAAAACCTGTCCCACAACACCTAGACCGTTTCCACCGGAGCCTCCACAAACAGTTGTCGAATGTGTGCTTGATATAAGTAATCCATACAATAGCAGATACTATGCATTGTTAGATGATGGAACAATCTGGTATTGGAATACTCCTGTTGGTAACGATAGCATTGGCTCGGAAGATGTTATTGCGCTTTTGGGTTTGGGTATAGGTATTGTGGTAAGTGCCCTGTTGGTTATTGTGTTTATGTTCATGATGATTCGAGAAAAGAATCATCAATAATCATCGACAAGGAATCATTCATGGCAAATCACTACAACACCATCATCCTCGGCGCGGGGCAGAGCGACCTCACTGCTTCGACAGGCTCAGCACGACGCCCTACCCTCTCCTAAAAGGAGAGGGGAACACGCCGCTTGAAAATAAAAGCCTCCGTTTTCACGGAGGCCGGTGGTGATTGATTCATGAAACCGTCTCAACTCGGATTTCCTTCAAGATGGCGGAAACTTCCTCTTCTGATTGAATGTGCTGTTTGAGAACTTGGGCCGTTTTCTCCAATACACGGTCTGCAGAGAGTTTTGCTAAATCCTGCCGCATGGATTGACCGATGTACAACTTGAGCAGGGCTTCCACAGACATGTCCCGTCCCGCCGCGATTTTTTCGAGCGACGATAAAGTATCCGCAGGAATATGAATGGTGACAGGCTTGCTGTCTCGTGAACGGACTTTCAGGTTAAAGCCCTCTTCGGTTTTTAGCGGTTGGTCAGTTTGCTTCTTCATAGACTTTCCTCTCAGCGCGGGTCGCGGGACGGGTCGAAGAACACCTCGGCGGCTTCTTCAAAGGTGACGCCGTGTTTTTGAATGTTGGTTTGGGCTTTGTTCTCATCCCATTCAAAGAGAGCGCCTTGTAGTGGATAAGTGACATCCATGATCTTGTCCCGTCTTCAGAGAATAAATTTTTGCGAAGATTATAATCCTAAAAATTTGGAGCAATTATTATGACGTCCAATTACTACGACACCATCATCATTGGCGCGGGGCATAATGGACTGGTCGCCGCCGCGTCTCTCGCAAAACAGGGAAAAAAGGTTCTGGTTCTCGAACGCCGCGCCATCGTTGGCGGTTCGGTCGTGACCGAATCCTTCGGCGAAGGCTTCACTGCCGATGCCGTCTTCACAAGCGGTAGCCTCCGCCCTGATATTGTGAAAGACTTGAAATTGCCGCTTCCTGTTGTAAAAGAAAAGCCTGCTTTCATTTCGCTCTTGCCCGACGGTAATTCTCTAATTCTCGACTCTGATCCTCTCAAAGCCGCTGAACGCATTAAACAATTCTCTGAAAAAGATGCTTCGCGCTGGCCTGAATTTGTCCGCTTCATGAATAAATCTGCGGAAATTCTCGATGCCGCCTATGCCACCCTCATGCCACGCCTGCCGATGAACTTCGGCGTCCGCGAAGGATATGGCCTACTCGAACTTGGCCTGGAATTACGACTCGCAGGCCGCAAGGATATGCTCAACTTCATCCGCACCCTGCCGATGACCGCGCAGGAACTGGTGGAAGAATATTTTGAATCGGAAGTTATCAAAGCGGCGGTTGCTTCGGTTGCCATTCACTGTTCCACACTTGGCCCCATGTCCGCAGGGACGGGTTACACCTTGATTCATAATTGGTTGAATCGCGGCGGTTTA
>JBBIUO010000430.1:2398-3083 GCA_037440205.1 Chloroflexota bacterium | reverse complement strand
CAGGCAGGGTCGGAGTCTGAAACGCTTTCACCAGCGTGGGAACTGCGTCGTTGGAGAGTTCCACAAAATATTGCGCATCCAAATCCGCCGCATCCTTCGCCTGCGGATTGAGTTCGCGCTGGATATTTTGATTCACGATGAACGCATCCACATTGAGAATGGGAAGTGAAATTGCGAATCCAAAAGAGGCAATCAACATGGCAAAGGTAAACATGCGTTCCTTGCGCAGGATTTCGAGTGCGATGGTGACGATGAGGAGCAAGCCGATCCAGACGAGGAAGACGTGGGTGTATGCGCGCAAACGCGAGAAGCCGTACGCCGCTTCATACAGACCGAGACGCTTGAACGCCGAAAAAAGCATGACCAGCAGGAGGGCGACGAGCGTCACGCCCAGCCCCGAATAGATTTTTCGCTGTGTTTCGGTTTCGCGTTTGGTGACGGCGGTGAGGGTCAACAACATGAGCAGGGAGAAGAATGCAACCGTTACCAGTTCGCCGAAACCGCGGCGGGCGTATTCGGAATAGGTATATCCGTCAATGTGGATGTTGGTCTGACCGCCAAAAAAATATTGAAATTGAATCACGACGAACGCGGCGAAAAGCGCGATCACACTTCCCAGCACGATGGTGGATTCCACGTAGCCGAGGAAGGGCGGAAGAAGCGGCTGGTCTTCACCGGTGAGTTT
>JBBIUO010000430.1:0-2298 GCA_037440205.1 Chloroflexota bacterium | reverse complement strand
CGAGGTTGAACCAGTCCATCAAGTCCTTTAATCGCTGGCCGAAGATCACATCCGCTGAGGCAAGCAGGGAGGCAAAAATGGCGATGATGGGCAGGGCGATCACGATGCCGCGCACTACGGGCCAGATGTTCCGTTTGGCGGGTTGTATTCCCGCTTCGGCCTGCGTTTTACGAACGTCGCTCGTGAACGTGATGGGGCGGGACAACATGCTGAGGAACAATTGCAGGGATTTGCCGATGTAATCTGCAATGGTGTAGAGATACCAACGCCCGCCGAGATAGGTAACGGCAAGGATGGTCATTGTGAACAGGGTGAAGGTGTAGGCGAGGAAGGCCGTCATCGGCTCGGCGCGGATGAATGTGACGGCGGCGAAAAAGCCAAATAAGGGAAGCAGGAGAAGGCTGGTTCGATTCGGGCGAAGTCCATCGCTTAACAAAAGGTAAAACGCCAGGGACACAGCCGCTGTTGCAAAAATGGCGAAGTTCACGCCGGGGGTATGTTTCCAAAAAAGGAAATCGAACAGCCAGCCGAGGGCAAAGACGGGGATCCAAAGTTTATTCGGGGTGGTTTTCATTGCTTTCTCCTGAACAAGTTTCCGATCAGGATAGCCGCAATCCTCTGGCGGAGACTCTCAAAAGGTATCACAATTTTTCAGAATCGGTAGATTACGAAAGCGTAGTAACCGCTTCGCGTCAGTCGTTCTGGTAAAGAGCGACTGCACCTGTCCTGACGGACGGTGTCAGGAAAGTCGCCACTACGGGTAACTTTTCGTGAAGTACTGGGAATGGAAAACCCAAATTACAGAATTGTGAGAATCCAAACCTCCAAACCGCCCTATTGACATCCAAATTATTTTATGCCATACTTCCAGCATTGTCCGGGGGCAAACAAATTGAATCGCCATCCTAATGAAAGGAGGAGGTGATGTCGAGTATGAATAGTAACCAACCCAGCGCTGTGGCATCCCTCCTCAATTAAGAAGGACGCCACAGCGCCAACCCCATGACTGTCATCCGCGAGGATGGCAGTCATGGCTTTTAAGGCGATCCTTACTGACCCCTCGCCGCCGAGGACGGCGGCGGGAGCATTATTTTAGACTCTTAATAGAACCCAACCGAAGAATCAACTTTTCGCGCATACTCGTCAATTCCCCCGCGCACATTGAACACGTTCTTGTATCCCTGCTTCACCAGCCAGCCGGTCACCTGCATACTGCGGTTGCCATGATGACACATGATGTAGACCGGGATCTGCTGGGAGCGGACTTCCTCAGACAATGCCTTGACCCCCTCCTGCCCCAGGCGGCTCATTGGCGTGACCTGGAGCCTGCTTTCTTCGATTTTGGCACGGTTTAGCTCCGACAGTTCGCGCACGTCGAGCAGGATGAATGAGTCGTTCGATTTTAGTTTTTCGGCCAGTTGGGTAACGGTAATTTCGGGGAACATGTTTTTTTCAATTTACGATTTATGATTGATGATTGATGATGTTTCGACAGGCTCAACACAAGTTTACGATTTGTGATTGTTGTTTTGCGATTTCAACGCGGGGGCGTAGAATTTTTCCACGTATTCCTTGACCATGCGACGGGTGGAAAACTGCGGGATGACGGTCTTCATCGTATCTTTCATCATTGCGATCCACTCGTGGGAAATCTCCTTCGAGTCACGGTGGTAATACATGGGGATGATCTCATGTTCGAGGGTGTGATACAAGTCCTCGGCATCGGCGGCATCCTGCACATCGTTTGATTCGTACGGCTCGTCCCGCCCGATCGACCAGCCGTTCGTTTCGTTATAGGCTTCGCGCCACCAGCCGTCGAGCACGGAGAAATTCAGCACACCGTTCAACGCGGCTTTCATGCCCGAAGTGCCGCTGGCCTCCATCGGGCGGCGCGGGGTGTTCATCCACACGTCCACGCCCTGGACGAGGTAGCGGGCAAGGTTCATGTCGTAATCTTCCACGAAAACGAGGCGTCCGCCGGTCTCGGCTTTTTTGACGGTGCGATAGACCTTTTGAATCAATTCCTTGCCCGGCTCATCGGCGGGATGAGCCTTGCCGGCAAAGATGATCTGCACCGGCATGTTCGGGCGATTGATGATGTCGAGCAGGCGATCCAGGTCGGAGAGGATCAGCGTGGCGCGTTTGTACGTGGCAAAGCGGCGCGCGAAGCCGATGGTCAAGGCATAGGGGTTGATAAGCACACCGGAGGAAACCACCTGTACCGGATGGAAACCGCCCTGCGTCCAGCGGTCACGGACGCGCTCGTAGAGCCGCTGGCTCGTCTGGCCCGTCGTCTTG
>JBBIUO010000429.1:0-3100 GCA_037440205.1 Chloroflexota bacterium | reverse complement strand
ATGTCCGCGAAGTGGATTTGGTTTCCCTGCGCAGACAAATTGGAATCGTTCTGCAAACCTCGCTTCTCTTCTCCGATTCCATCCGTGAGAATATTGCCTATGGCCGCCCCGATGCCACCGAAGAGGAAATCATCGCCGCCGCGCAGGCCGCGCAGGCGCACGAGTTCATCACGGGTTTTCAGGAGGGATACAACACCATCGTCGGCGAACGCGGCGTCACTCTTTCGGGTGGTCAACGCCAGCGGGTTGCCATTGCCCGCGCTTTGCTGATGAATCCGCGCATTTTGATTTTGGATGACTCCCTTTCGAGTGTGGATACCCAAACCGAGAAGTTGATCCAGGAAGCGCTGGACAACCTCATGGAAGGCCGCACCACCTTTGTCATTGCGCATCGCCTCAGCACCGTCCGCCGCGCGGATCTGATCCTCGTCATGGATAAAGGGCGTATCGTCCAGCAAGGCACACACGCCGAACTGCTCGAACAAGGCGGCTTGTACAAGGAAATCCACGATTTGCAACTTGCGCAAAATGCGGATATGGCCGAAGCCACCGTCTTTGTTCCGCAATACTCCCGTCCGCACACCATGTCTCGTGATCCGTAACTTGTAACTCGTAACTTGTAACTTGAAACCTGGAACTTGAAACTTGAAACCTGGAACTTGAAACTTGACCCAAACCATCACCCCTCCCGCCTACGTCACCCAGTCTGAGGAATTTTACGACAAACCGCTCGATCCGAATGTCGCAAAGCGGTTGATTGGATTCATCGCGCCGTACAAATGGCAGATGATCTTTTCCGCGATCATGATGCTGATTGCGGTTTCGTCCTCGGTGCTTGGGCCGTATCTCGTCAAAATCGCCATTGACGATGGACTCGTTCCAAAAGATTATGTCGTATTGCGGAATGTCGTCCTGGTGTATCTCGGGCTTTCCATCATCCGCTGGGGATTCATTTACTGGCGCGTGAAGATCATGGCGCGGGTTGGGCAGTCGGTCATTTACGACATGCGCAAGCGGCTGTTCGAGCATTTGCAGGAACTCTCGCTCGGGTTTTACAGCCGCTACTCGGTGGGGCGTGTCATCACGCGCGTCATCAATGATGTGGAAACTTTGCGCGAATTCATCACCTGGGCGGTGCTTGCCATTGCCCGCGACCTGTTCGCCATCGTCGGCATTGTCATTGCCATGCTGGCGTTGAATATAAAACTCTCGCTCATCACATTCACAACGATTCCCGTGATGATCCTTGCCACGATGATCTATCGCCGCGTGGCGCGCGTTGCCTATCGAAGAGTCCGCGCGGCGGTTTCGTGGGTGAATTCGGTGCTGGCGGAAAACATCAACGGCATCCGCGTGGTACAGGCATTCAGCCGCCAAAAACACAATTACGATTCCTTCCGCAATTACACCAACCGTTATTATTTGCAGACCGCGATCCATGCCGCGAAGGTGGCCGCGTCCTTTTTGCCTGTGGTGGATGTGCTTGGCGCACTGGCAACGGCCGCTGTCGTTTACATCGGCGGGACGGCGGTGCTGGGTGAATCAATTACGGCGGGTGTGCTGGTCGCCTTCGTTTTGTACATTGACCGATACTTCGAACCCATCCGCGATTTGAGCCGCCGCTTCGATACGCTTCAATCCACGATGGCGGGCGGCGAACGTTTGCTTGAGTTGCTCGATACGCAGGTCGAGGTTCGGGATGAGGATCATGCCCATGAAATAGGACCAATTCTCGGCGGAGTTCGATTCGATGCCGTCTCATTCCACTATTCCGATGATCCAGCGTTAGTCCTCGATAAAATTGATCTGGATGTGAAAGCGGGTCAGACGGTTGCGCTGGTGGGGGAGACCGGCGCAGGGAAGACAACCATCGTGAAATTGCTGGCCCGCTTCCATGACCCAACCGACGGCTGTGTGCTCGTAGACGGTGCGGATTTGCGGACAGTGACTCAGCGATCGCTTCGCGAGCAGATGGGCATGGTCTTGCAGGACCCATTTTTGTTCAACGGCACGGTGAAGGAAAATATTTTATTCGGGCGTTTGAACGCGACTGATGACGAAGTGATCGCCGCCGCGCAAGCCGTAGGCGCGCATGATTTTATTCAGCATCTGCGAAATGGATACGACACGTCTGTGGAAGAAGGCGGCGCGCTATTGAGTGTGGGACAACGCCAATTAATTTCCTTTGCCCGCGCCCTGCTTGCCGACCCGCGCATTTTGATTTTGGACGAAGCCACATCATCGGTAGATACGCAAACCGAGCAGGTGATTCAAATGGCGCTGGCGCGTCTGTTGAAAGGACGCACCTCGTTTGTCATTGCGCATCGTTTGTCCACGATTACAAATGCCGATAAAATCGTGGTGATCGAGGATGGAAAGATCATCGAGCAGGGAACGCACAACGAACTCCTCTTGAAACAGGGTAAGTATTTTGAGTTGTATAAGACGGGTTTCCAGGAGTGAACCATGACAGACAAGCAAAACGAATTCCTATACAAAATGTCCAGTCACCTGCGCAAGGGACTTGCCGAAGTGCAGGCGAAGGTCAATGACTTGTACCGCGTCGAGGAATTGGAGGATTATTACGACATTCCCGATTCCCCAATTGAACACATCAAGGCCGCTTTGATGCCGTTGGTCTCGCAGGTGAGCGATTTTCAGGATTATGCGGAAACCGTCACCGGGCGAATGGAATTGAACCTCGAAGACGTGGATATTTACGCCATGCTTGACAGCGTGATGACAATTGCCGATCAACTGGTCGAGCAAAATACCGGAATCACGCTGGAAGAGGAAATCCCCGAAAATCTTCCAACCATCGAAGCCGATCCCGCCCGCCTTTCACAAGCCCTGTTGAATTACATTCACAATGCGGTGAAATTTACCGAGCGCGGAACCGTTACTGTTCGTGTGGCGCGTGAACTGGATAATATTCTTTTTGAGGTTGAGGATACAGGCATCGGCATCGCCAAAACCGACCAGGAACTTGTCTTTCAACCCTTCGAAACCATCCTCGAAGACAAAGACGATCCGCGTCTCGGATTTGGCCTCGGCTTGAAAATCGTCGAACACAATGTTGATTTGCACGACGGCGAGACTT
>JBBIUO010000428.1:0-3101 GCA_037440205.1 Chloroflexota bacterium | reverse complement strand
CTTTTAGGACAGAATCAAATTGCGGCGCGGAAAGAAGCGAGGGGGTTCCTCCTCCGAAGAAAACGGTGTGGATGGTGATTGGTGATTGGTAATTGGTAATTTGAGTCCTGATGATGTTGATCTCTTTGATGAGGGCGTCCACGTAGGCGGGAATCGAATCTTCCTGCCCGGCGTAGGTGTTGAAGTCGCAATAGGCACAGCGGTGTTTGCAAAATGGGATGTGGATGTAAATGGAGATTGGAGATTGGAGATTAGTCATTGCGATGGGGAAGTCCGATAAAGAGGGCGATTGGGCCGAGGAGCAGAAGCCACATGGCGACGCCGATGCCAAAATTGTGCGCGGCGACGCCGATGCCAAAGGGAATGAGTTTACCAAATAAGCCTGAAACGTTGTCGAGGGTGAGAGCCGCGCCGCTTTGACCGTGCATCGAGTCGAAGAGTTTCGCTTTGAGGATGGCATACCAGCCTGAGTTGAAGAAACCCATGAAGCCGATGATAACCAGTTTGAGCCATGCCTGCGATGAAAGAAGAAAAAACGGAAAGAGGACGAGTTCGATGACGACGCTGATGCGAAGATAGTCGAGTCCTTTGCCGCGCTCGACGAGTGGGATGAGTAAAAAATCGCCGAGCAGACCGACGCCCGTCCACACCGCCACAGAGAGCGCGGCTTGCGCGGGGGTGAAACCAGCCACATCCACAAAGTAAAGCGGGAGGAAACCGTAAAGGACATCGAGCATGAGGTCGGAGAATTCGAGCAGAATCAGCCAGCGGACGATGCTCCAGTTTTTGAGGGCGGCGAGGGTAGCTTTGAATTGATTGAGGATGGCGATGAAGTTTGGTAATTGGTGATTAGTAATTGGATCGTTTGGGATTCGCTTCCACGCGAAGAGCAGAATGAAGGTTGAAAGCAGAGCCAGCGCGATGAACATGCCGCGCCAGCCAAATCCGATATATGCCGCGCCGCTGAGCAGGATCGGCCCGACGAACACGCCGAGCGAGCCTGCAAAGGTCCAGCGCGCCATGTTTTGTTCGCGGCGTTCGGGTTGTAAGTCCATGAGTGAGGCTTGCGAGATGCTGACGAATGCGCCCGAAGATGGATGGAACAAAATGTAAGAGGAAAGAAGGAAGAGGAAAGAATAACTGACCCCTGTAAGCGCTAGAGAGAGGGTGAAAAAGATTCCGCCTGCGAGGATCACAGCGCGGCGTTTCCATGTATCCGCCAGGGTGAAGAGGAATGGCTCGATGAAGTTGGCAAGGAAACCCGGCAGAGAGAGCGCAAGGCCAATTTGGATGTAGTTCAAATGCAAGTCGTTGCGGATGAGCGGCCAGGCGGCTTCGCCGATTCCGTAGATGAGTTCGTCGAGGAATTCGATGAGGAGGTAGATCATGGGAAGGAGGAAGGAGGAAGGATGAAGGAGGAAAGAAGAAAGTGAGATTTAGGAAGTTCGTCTCATTCGCACAACAATGGCGGCGGGGGAGTTCGCTGAATTTAACCACACTTCCGATTTTTCATCGGGGTTTTTACGCCGATTTCAAATCCGTTGCTGAAAAACCAAACGAATGATGATTATGACGTGTGAAGCGCGCTCGGTGATGATTTTGATTTCGGTTTGCCTCTTCTGTAAAGAATATTCACCAGTCAAAAAGATTGACGCCACAGCATAACCGGGTATAAATGCCGCACACAGAGTCTGCTTGAAGGCTGTTCCATTCGTTACGCAGGGATACATCCTGCGGAGTCGTTGGCGAATTGTCTTCGGGTGGGTTCTTTCATTTTTAAAACCCCTGGAGGTGTGAGTGAACGCGAATCTGAAATTGGGAGAGCATTTTATTTTCGATCTCTCCGACTGCAACCATGAGATTCTCATGGATGGCGAGCGGGCATACTCGCTGTTTGCGCAGGCCGTACATGAAAGCGGCCTGACGGTTGTGGATGAGGGCTTTTACAAGTTCAGCCCGCATGGCTTTACCTGTTTTTTGCTTCTCGCAGAGTCGCATGCAAGTCTGCACGCATGGCCCGAACATAATTACTGCGCCATTGACCTGTTCACCTGCGCCATCGGCAAGGACATGATGCCGTTGCTGATGCGCATCAAACAGGCATTCGGCGCGGACGATTTCTCCATGCGCAAGTTGGACCGCGAAGCGTCTGTTGAAACCAGAATCCCGATTGCGATATAAGGAGTTGCATGAGTATTTGGTTTACCGAAGAATTACATCCCTACTATCGCAAGGGCATTCGCATCAAAAAAATCCTTGCAGACGAACAGACTCAGTTTCAACATTTGCAAATCGTTGAAACTGAGTTTTTCGGCAAGGCCATGATTCTGGATGGCATCATCCAGCTCACCGAGCGCGACAATATCGGCTATCACGAAATGATCGTGCATGTGCCAATGCTTGCGGTTGGAAACCCCAAGCGCGTATTAATTGTCGGCGGCGGCGATGGCGGGTCACTGCAACAGGTGTTGCGATATCCCTCCGTCGAGGAGGCCATCGTCTGTGAATTGGATCAGCGTGTGGTGGATTTATCACGCGAGCACTTCGCCTCTTTCGGCGACCCGTGGGCTGATCCTCGCGCCAAACTGCTCGTACGGGACGCATTTGGCTACCTCGAAGAAAACCCCGCTCAATTCGATGTCATCATCTCGGATACGACCGACCCCATCGGCATGGCCGAGCGGCTGTTCTCCGACAAATTTTACAAACTCATGGTGCGCGCATTGACTCCGAACGGAGCCGCCGCCACGCAATGCGAGCAACCTTTCTTTGACACGGAATTGATAAAGACCATTTATCAATCCGCAAAAGCACTGACAAAGAACCCCGCCTATTACTATGCCAATATCCCCACCTATCCCGGCGGTGGAATTGGCTTCATGTATGTCTCGAATACTCCCTGGGAGAACGGACTGAAGGCACCCTTCCCACCGGGGGTGAACAATTACATCAACCCCGAAATCCACAAGGCGTCCTTTGCCCTGCCGGAGTTCTTTAGAAGAGAATTGTACGGGTAAGCAGCCCTGCTCCCTGCGCCGTCCCTTCGACACGCTTCGCGTCAGGACGGGCCCGGCGCAGGGTTTCGGCACGGTGAGCCGCGA
>JBBIUO010000427.1:0-3109 GCA_037440205.1 Chloroflexota bacterium | reverse complement strand
CGTCGTGTTCTTTATTTACATCGGGATGATACTGGCGCGCCAGCTTACGAAACGCGGCTTTGATCTCGTCATCGCTCGCGTTCCGCCCCACGCCAAGTATGTCGTAGTAATCTCGGTTTGACATAGGTTAGAGATTGGAGGTTAGAGATTGATTTACCAATTACCAATCTCCAATTACCAATCACTCCTTCACTTCACCATCCACCACATCAGGCCCGGCATCGGTTGACGAAGAACCCGCTTCATCACTACCCGACGCCTGCTTCTGCTCATAGACAGATGCTCCAATCTTTTGGATCGCCAGCCCCAATCTCTCCGTCGCAGATTTGATCTTTTCCACATCCTCACCAGCCGCCGCGGTCTTGACCTCGGAGGCTTTGGATTCAACCTCAGTACGAACCTCGGCAGGGACTTTATCGCCAAATTCACGCAACGCCTTTTCAGCGGCATAGACCGTGTTATCGGCGTTGTTGCGGACTTCGATCAATTCCTTGCGCTTGCGGTCTTCCTCGGCGTGAGCCTCGGCATCCTTGCGCATCTTTTCCACTTCGCTGTCGCTCAGACCGGAAGAGGCTGTGATCGTGATGTGCTGGGAACGTCCCGTTGCCTTGTCCTTCGCGCTGACTTTCAAAATGCCGTTTGCATCCACGTCGAAAGTCACTTCGATTTGCGGAACGCCGCGCGGAGCAGGCGGAATTCCATCCAGAATGAATTTACCCAGCGACTTGTTGTCGTTCGCCATCGGGCGCTCGCCCTGCAAAACATGAATCTCAACCTGAGTCTGGTTATCGCCGGCGGTTGAAAACACCTGCGCGCGGCGGGTGGGAATGGTTGTGTTGCGCTCAATTTGCGGAGTGGCAACGCCACCCAATGTTTCGATTGCGAGCGTGAGCGGGGTCACATCCAGCAAAAGGATGTCCTTCACTTCGCCGCCGAGCACGCCTGCTTGAATCGCCGCGCCAACTGCAACCACCTCATCGGGATTCACGCCTTTGTGCGGGTCCTTGCCGAAGAACGCGCGCACACGGTCTTGAATGGCGGGCATACGAGTCATGCCGCCGACCAGCACAACTTCATGGATGTCGCCGGCGTTTAATCCAGCGTCAGACAATGCCTGTTTGACGGGAGCAATCGTTCGGTCAACGAGATCCGCAGTAATCTGCTCCAGTTTGGCGCGGGTCATGGTCATCACCAAATGTTTGGGGCCGCTTGCATCCGCCGTCAAATACGGCAGGTTGACCTCCGTCTGCATCACGGTGGAAAGTTCGATCTTGGCCTTCTCGGAGGCTTCCTTCAAACGTTGCAACGCCTGGCGGTCGTTGTTCAAATCAATGCCGTTATCTTTTCTGAATTGCTCGATCAAATAATCCATGATGCGGAGATCGAAATCATCGCCGCCGAGGAAGGTGTCGCCGCTGGTGGAGCGCACCTGAAACACGCCGTCGCCCACATCGAGAATGGACACATCGAACGTGCCGCCGCCGAGATCGTACACCACGATGACTTCGTTCTTCTTTTTGTCGAGTCCATACGCAAGCGAAGAAGCCGTAGGCTCGTTGATGATGCGAAGCACTTAGAGTCCCGCGATCTTGCCCGCATCCTTCGTGGCGTTGCGCTGGGCATCGTTGAAGTACGCGGGGACCGTGATGACCGCCTGTGTGATCGTCTCGCCGAGATACGCCTCTGCATCCGTTTTGATCTTTGCAAGGATCATCGCCGAAATTTCGGGAGGCGAATAATCCTTTTCATCCAGTTTTACGCGCACGTCACCGTTATCCGCGCTGTTGACCGCATACGGCACGCGCCTGCGGGTTCGCTCCACCTCGGGATCGTCAGACTTGCGTCCCATGAAACGCTTGACCGAAAAGATCGTGTTCTGTGGATTTGTGATGGCCTGGTTGCGCGCCACGCGCCCTACCAGCCGTTCATGATTTTTATTCACCGCCACCACCGAAGGCACAAGCCGTTCGCCCTCGGCAGATGGAATCACAATCGGTTCACCGCCAGACATAACGGCAGCAACGGAATTTGTCGTACCAAGATCAATGCCAATAATCTTACCCATGAATACTCCTCAATGATTTTTGTCATTGCGAGGAGCAGAGCGACGAAGCAATCTCCTGATAATTGGGGATTGCTTCGGGCGGGCAAAGTACGCCCGAACGCCCTCGCAATGACATGATGTAACTTACTGCGCCACCCTCACAAGGGCAGGCCGTATCACACGCTCGCCAAGCATGTATCCATTTTGCACCACGTCAATGACGTGCCCGCTTTCGACATCTTCATTCGGCTCGTGCGAGATCGCCTCGTGGAAATTCGGGTCGAACGCCTCACCCTTCGCCTCGATCCTTTTCACGCCCTCGCCATCCAGAATGGTTTGCAGTTTGCGCGCGATCAATTCGATGCCACTTGCCCACGCATCGTCTGCCGGGCGGTTTTGCAGGGCGCGTTCCAAATCATCCAACGCGGGCAGCACCTTTTTGATAATGTCGCCTTTCATGCCGGCATACATCAACTCGTTATCGCGCTCGATGCGTTTTTTATAATTCTGGAATTCCGCCTGCGACCTCGCCCACCCATCCTTGTACTCGGCGATTTTGGCCTCGGCTTCCTTCAATTGATCGATCAACGCCTCACGCTCCGCCGATGCCTGATCGGCCTCAACAGGCATTTCCGCCTCTGTGGGTTGAATCTCATTCGCTTCTTCCTGTTTGTCCTTCTCTTCTGCCATGTGCTTCACTCTCGTTTTTATGTCATTGCGAGGGGCAATAGCCCCGAAGCAATCCCAACCGTGAGGTGATTGCTTCGTCGCTCACCGCAAAGCGGTTCGCTCCTCGCAATGACATTATGATTTTTTTACTCACCCGAAATTGTATCGTTCACCAAATCGCTCAACAGACCGGCCACGTAGCGCACGGTCGGAATCGTCCTTGCATACGACATTCGCATCGGCCCCAGCACACCCAACATGCCCGTCACCAGACCCGGCGCGCCGTACCTTGCAACCACCATCGAACATTGACGCAATTCCTCCCACCCGCCTTCCCCGCCGATCAACACCTGCAAACCGCCGACACTGCTGTTGGATGACGCGCGCGCGATCAAG
>JBBIUO010000426.1:0-3121 GCA_037440205.1 Chloroflexota bacterium | reverse complement strand
AGAACGTAAATGAAAAAACCAGGACGGGGCGCGAGTCCCGTCCTGGAAATTCCTTTGTGAGGTGTTTATGTCTGTCACAACTCAGGCTCCTTCAGAAATCATGGCTGTCCGAAAAAGGGCTGGCAACAATTCCCTTGTGCGGATGATGCGTTACGTGCTGTCGCGCCTGTTGACCTTGTTGGCCACGGTTGTGGTTGGTATCTACCTCACCATCGTGATCGCCAACATGGGCGGATTTGTGGACCAGATCATCCGCGGACAGATCAGGGACAGCATTACACAATCCGTTGCAGGCAACCCGACCGTTTTGCAAATGGATGCGGAAACGCGCAGGAAATTGATCGAGGAGCGCATTGCGCTGGAGGAAAAACGGCGGGGACTCGACACACCCATTGCCATACGCAATTTTCGTTATCTTTACAGCGCCCTGCAATTGGACCTTGGACGCGCCATCAACATCACCAGCGACAACGGCTCGAAACAGGTGCGCCTCATCCTGCTTGAAAGACTGCCTGCCACGCTTTTGTTGATGGGTACTTCGCAATTATTCCTGTTCTTCTCCAGCATTTTCATTGCCCTTTCGCTTTCGCGCAACTATGGAAGTTTTTGGGATAAGTTGACCATCGCTTTATCCCCGACCTCCGCCGTTCCGCCCTGGTTTTATGGAATCTTTCTCATCCTGATCTTTGCCGCGGCGTTGAAGATGCTTCCCTTCGGCGGCATGGTGGATTCGCCCCCGCCGGCCAACACCTTCGACTATTCGATGAGTGTTTTGAAGCATTTGACCCTGCCATGCCTTGCGTTGATCCTGAGTTCATTTTTCCTCAGCATTTACAACTACCGCACCTTCTTCCTCATCTACTCCAGCGAAGATTACGTGGATATGGCAAAGGCAAAGGGTTTGCCCGCCCGCGATATCGAACGGACGTATATTCTCCGTCCCACATTGCCCACCATCATCACAAATTTTTCCCTGCTCATCATTTCCTTGTGGACCGGCGCATTGTTCACGGAAACCGTATTCCTTTGGCCCGGGCTGGGACGCACGCTTTTCCATGCAATCGGCCAGTATGATACGCCGATCATTGTCGGCTCCACCATCATCTACGCCTACATGCTTGCCATGACCGTTTTCCTGCTCGACTTTGTGTATGCGCTGGTTGATCCGCGGGTGAAGATCGGCGGATGACGTGATGAATAATCTACGAAGTTCATTTTCAAAGTTGTTTCAATACCCATCGGCGGTTGCGGGGATTTTTGTTGTGATCGTGCTGGTCGTTGTGGCGGCCTACGTCATGATCACGATCCCGTATTCTGAGGCGGTTCGTCTCTGGCGCGGCGGGGAGGAGGTCTGGTATCGAAACCCGCGTTTTGCGCCGCCTTCATGGATCAATTATTTTTCCAGCAAAAAATATTCCGAATCATTCGCCGTGAACACAGCCGACGGGCAGATGACCAAGACGGTCACAGCGGGGAATGAGGGAGTTTCAACGATCGTCATGTCGTACGAATTCGATTTTTCGTACGATGTGTATCCGCAGGAGATGATCCTGTACCTGAAATCAACCTACCGGCAAAAACAACCCTTCGTTTCGATTGAACTGCTGACCCCGGATAACAGGACGATCCGCATTGGCAGTTTTGCGGTTGGAAACGAATTCACCTACCGCTTCTCACAGGATGGGAAACTGCGCGCCAGACTACGGGCAGAGGAGGTCATCCCGGCATTGTTCTCCGCGCCCGGCAGTGAGGAGCCTCTCAAAGGAAAATATAAATTGCTCGTCACCGCCACGACCTTTGAACCTGACTCGGATCTGAATGTGGAATTCGTCTCGCATGGACAGGTCTTCGGCTGGGCTGGCACGGATCATGCGCGCCGTGACCTGCTCCTGCCATTGTTGTGGGGCGTCCCCGTGGCATTGGCCTTCGGATTGATCGCTTCGATGGGCACTTCGGTGCTGACGATGATCATCGCGGCGATTGGCGCGTGGTATTCGGGCTGGTTGGATGAATTGATCCAGCGCATCACGGAAGTGAATCTGGTGTTGCCGTTCTACGCGCTTCTCATCATGATCGGCACGTTCTATTCGCGCAGTATCTGGGTGATCCTCGGCGCGACGATTCTGCTGAGCATTTTTACCGGCTCCATCAAGGCATATCGCGCCATCTTCATCCAGGTCAAGGAATCGATGTACATCGAAGCGGCAAAGGCGTATGGAGCCAGCAATCCGCGCATCATTTTCTTTTACCTGATTCCGCGCATGATCCCGTTATTGATCCCGAGTCTCGTTCAGTCGGTGCCTGCGTTTGTATTTCTGGAGGCTTCGCTTGCAGTGATTGGTTTGGGCGATCCGGTGCTTCCCACCTGGGGCAAGGTCATTCAGGATGCGAATTCCAACGGCGCGCTTTACAAGGGATACTATTACTGGGTGCTGGAACCGGCGGTTCTGTTGATGATCACCGGACTGGCATTTGCGTTCCTCGGTTTCGCGCTCGACCGCATCTTCAACCCACGGCTGAGGGAAATATGAACGCTGTGCCTGAAAGACTTCTTCACATCGAAAACCTTGTCCTGCATTTCAAGACCATGCACGGAACCGTGCAGGCTGTGGATGGCGTGGACTTCGACCTCGATACAAATCGCGCCGTGGTCGTCCTCGGTGAATCGGGCTGCGGAAAGACCTCGCTTTCAAAGGCCCTTCTGCGCCTGCTTCCCCGCAATGTGGATAAATACTCCGGCCAGGTCTTTTTGCAGGGCAGGGACGTGATGACGCTGGATGATGAAGCCTACCGTCAGAACGTCCGCTGGGTTGCCATGTCGCTTGTGCCGCAGGCCGCCATGAATTCGTTGAATCCTGTTTTGAAGGTGGGCGACCAGGTCGCCGAACCCGCGATGATCCATCTGGGATTGAGCAAGGTGGAGGCATACACCCTCGTTTACAAAATGTTCCAGCACGTGGGCGTCCCTGCCGATTTTGTGGAACGCTACCCGTTTGAGTTGAGCGGCGGGATGCGTCAGCGTGTGGCGCTGGCCATGGCCCTCGTGACCTCGCCCAGTCTCATCGTCCTGGATGAACCGACTTCGGCGCTGGATTTGCTCACGCAGGCGAACATCATGAAA
>JBBIUO010000425.1:0-3125 GCA_037440205.1 Chloroflexota bacterium | reverse complement strand
AAATTAGGCGTTAGAGAACGCCAATTACGCGCTTTCGTGAAGTACTGATAATATGAAAAGGCCCAGGGTTGAAGGTTCCAAATATTCGGCTCAAAGATGTAAAGTGAATTCAAGTATACTTTAAAAGCAGGTACGAGTTTTGATGAATCACGTAAATCATGGATGTTCAAATCCTTGAAAAGACACACAGATGAGCATTCCAATGCACAAGAGAAAATTCAACTCTTTTATCAGCGCGGCGTATGCCGACAGGGAACTGGTGGGGCAAATCGAATCCTGGCTGGTGGATAAGGCTGGCATGTCCGTTTGGTGCGACGCGCAGGTTCTCCCGGCTGGAACATCCATTGAAGCCGAACTTGAAAAAACCATCGTGACTTGTCAGTCCATGATTCTTGTTTTATCTCGGCGAGCCATTGAATCTGGATGGGTGAAAAGGGAATTTGAAGCGGGCATCGAGCAACAGACGCAGGGAGAAAATGTCTTCCCCATCATTCCAATTCGCATTGAAGAATGCGTTGCGCCTGATTTTCTGCAAACCGCAAAATGGATTGATATTTCAAAGAATGGATTTAACCTGTTCGCCGCGAACGAACTCCTGTTCAAACTTTATCCCGCTTCCTCGCATCCTGGAGCAGGAAAGGGTCACGATGTCTTTATCAGTCGCTCGTGGAAGCAGACAGATTCCGCCCTGCCTGACGCGGTTTGCACTGCCGCCAGGTATATCGGCTTTCAACTAGTTGGTAACCTTGCAGATCGCCAAAATGATGTCAGATCTGTCATTGCTGGTTGTGGCGGATTTATCGCCATCTTTTCCAGCCAGATGAGCGAGAAAGCAAAAAAACAAATCATGGAAGAAATGGAAATCGCCAACACGTTGAAACTACCGTGCTTTGTGGTGGCAGAGGAGTCGGTGGAGATTCCTGAATCCGTCAACAAAAATGTTTTGGAGATTTTGCGCGTAAAGACAGCCAACCTTCGCCACGAAGAAAAATCAGACGGGCAAATCCATTCCTTCCTTTTGAAGTTGCAGGAGGAATGGGTCAACCCGCCCAAGCCTCAATATATTTTTTACGGGACCGATCTCAAAGACGAGCACAAACATAGAAATCGCATTATCCGCCGTGCGATTCAGCAGGTTTCATCTATGCCGTGCCTCGTAGGCGAGGAGATTCATCAAGGCCACGTTCAGCAGGAAATCACAAACATGGTTGTCAACTCATGCCTGATGGTCGCTGATGTTTCAAAAGAGAATCTCAATACCTGCATCGAAGCGGGTATCGCCATTGGGGCAAACGTACCGGTTCATTTGCTGTCGGAGGGCGAACGCCGTAAACCTCCGTTCATGTTTCGGGACCGTCAGATCTGGCATTACGAAAACGACGTGGATTTGATTGGACTTGTGCATAAATTGGTCCTTCCATATCGCAGGCACATGATCTGACAATGAAAATCACCATCCTCACCTATGGCTCTCGCGGCGATGTGCAACCTTTTCTAGCGCTTGCGCTTGGCTTGCAAAAGAACGGGCACATTGTCAAACTGGCCGCGCCGCAAAGGTTCGATAAGTTTGTCACTTCGCATGGAGTAACTTCCATTCCCTTGCCTGGCGATCCCGAAGAAATCAGCAGGTTGATCAACGATGCCGGCGTCAATCCCGCCCGCGTTGTGGCGGCCATGTGGAAGTATATTTTTTCCATTGCGCCAGGTGTCTCACGGATGGCATTTTCTGCTTGCGAAGGGACAGACCTCATCGTCCATTCTTTTCTTTTTACAGTCGGCGGCCATTCCTGGGCGCGTGAACATCACATCCCCGACGTCTCTGTTCAAACCTTTCCCATGTTTGCGCCCACGCGCGCTTTTCCAAATGTCTCCGCGCCGAATATTCCTCCCGGCCTGCTCAGTTATTTTTCCCATTGGTTTGCGACGCAAATATTTTGGTATGGCGGGAATGGCGGATACGGTCCCGCGCGCCGCGCCAACCCGGATATTGACTTCCCAAAGAGACTTTACTGGCCCTTTGACTCCCGCCCGCTTCACCTTCGGACCCTGTTGCTGTTTGCCTATAGCCCAAGCATTTTACCCCGCCCAAGCGACTGGGAAGAGCATGTCCATGTGACGGGGTACCTCTTTTTGGATGAAGATAAATATCAGCCACCTGATGAATTGTCTTCCTTTCTTGCCAATGGCGCACCTCCTGTTTGTGTCTCGTTTGGGAGCATGGTCAACCGCAAGGCGGCGCGCATTGACCAGATTGTTCGTGATGCCTTAAAGCAGACCGGTAATCGAGGCATTATTCTTTTGGGTTGGGGTGACGTAATTCAGCGATCTTCCGACGACTTGTTGTATCTTGAATCTATTCCGCACGATTGGCTGTTGCCAAAGTGCAAAATGCTCATTCATCATGGCGGCGCGGGAACAACGTCTGCTGGGTTGCGTGCGGGGATTCCACAAGTAATTGTGCCGTTCACTGCCGACCAGCCGTTTTGGGGAAACCGGGTCCATGCCATCGGTGTTGCGCCAAAGCCGGTTCTTGTGAAAAATCTGTCGGTGGAGAGATTGGCCAGCGCCATTGCCGAGGCGGAGTTGAATGCCGTTCTTAAGCGTGCCCAGGCTACAGGTCAAAGGATGCGAAGCGAGGACGGTGTGGGGCAGGCGATCAGGGTAATCGAGTCTTATGCGTCTGCGTTTGAGGCGACGCAGTTTTCCGTCTAAAATGCCCGATTTTTTAAGGTTTAAATGTATAATAACCATTGACAAGTTTTCGGAAATGAATATAATCAGCGTTCGCCAGTACAAAACAAAAGATTTCGTCTCCCCGACAGATCATTGACAACTGAGTAACCGTCTTCCATCAGAGACACAAAGCAACCAGGTTTTGCAGTCTGATGAACCGATGCGAAAGAAAAGCATCGGTATTTTAGTCTGTGTACAACCTTGACGGCGGTTATGGCAGCGGGTAGAATACCGCTCGCTCAAATGGCAAGCACCTTAACAACTGAAAAGTGATAGGAAACAACATTTTTGTCGAACCAGTAAATTCCGTAAAGTAAACTGCGCTCGTAAGAGCGAATTTTTTGCGGAGAGTTTGATCCTGGCTCAGGATGAACGCTGGCGGCGTGCCTAAT
>JBBIUO010000424.1:0-3145 GCA_037440205.1 Chloroflexota bacterium | reverse complement strand
ATCCCTCTCTTTTTTCAAAGTGCCAATTTCAAATTCTTTTTCTTAAGGTCTATAGATTGAAGTATAAATTTAATAACTCTGACCCAAACCATCGAGTAGTTAAGGCTGTTGGTAAGGTGTGTTCAAAAATCGGGGTTCATGGGCATATGTCCAATTTTACTTTTAGCGAAACAAAAGATTATTTTTTTGACAAATTCGAATTTATAGATTCGCCGATTGCGCGTTTTGCAATTAAGGAAGTTTTTTTCCGATTCGTGCAATGTGCGCAGGTCAGTTTCTTGATGAATATCAAGATGAGAAATTGGCGGATTGGTGGGGCGCTTTTGTGAGATTTGCAGCGCCAGTTTTAAAGGTGAGCGAGGAGATAATTACAACTCCGTCTAAAAAAGACTCTCAAATATTTATTTTGTACAGGAAATTCTACAACGAGTTGTAGGAAGCTTTTCGAGTCACCGCCTTGTCGTTGCTTTTCGCCATGACAAAATCTTCTTCAGCATACTCAACCCACTCAAGCGTTTCGTTCATAGATGACCTTCCCTTTGGCAAGAACTTCGCGCATGAAGAAATTTCTCCTGTTTTTGAATTCCTCTTGAAGTTCCCTTGGGGTTTTTACAATAATGTCCACAGGAAACTCGCGTGGATACAGGGCATTGGATGGCGTCACATATCTGTCAATGGGTCTTGCGCGTGTTTTCATGATGATCAGCAAATCCACATCGCTGTCAGGCGTGGGGTTTCCATACGCGTACGAACCGAACAGGATGATCTTCTCGGGTTTCAACTCCGCCACGAGACGTTTAATCGCTTTAGGCAGGGTCTTTGCCACAGGGGGGAAACCTGTTGGGCAGATATCCGTCTTAACCAGCGCAGAAGTTCTCATATTGTGATTTTACCATTTGAAAAGCCTCCCAAGTTCTCAAACTCGGAAGGCTTCTCAATTACCAATCTCCAAATCACCTTCGTATCGTAGCATCCCTTTCCGGCCCCATCCCAATCCACTTGACCGGGACTCCCGCCGCATCTTCGATCATCTTCACATAACTCTGCGCATTGACAGGCAATGCCTCAAATGACCTCGCCTTGCTGATATCTTCCTTCCAGCCCGGGACGGTTTGATAAACCTTTTCAACTTTATCCAAACCATAGGCATCCACATCCGCGTAACAGACGGGCTCACCGTTCAATTTGTATCCCACACATACTTGCAGGTTATCCAATCCACTCAGCACGTCAAGTTTGGTCAGGCAGAGTTCGGTCACGCCGCTTAACTCAACGGCGGTTTTCACGATCTCCAAATCCAGCCAACCGACTCGACGGATGCGTCCCGTCGTCGCCGCCACTTCGCCGAATTGTTCGTAGGCCGCGCTCTTTCTATCGAAAATTTCTGTGGGCAACGGACCTCCGCCGACTCGCGTGGTATAGGCTTTGGTCACGCCGACCACATCCGTGATGTATTTGGGCGGGATGCCAAGCCCGGCAGATGCGGCAGATGGTATCGTCGTCGAAGCCGTGACGAAAGGATAGGTCCCCCAATCCGTATCCAAAAACGTGCCCATGGCTTGTTCGAGCAAAAAGTTTTTTCCTGTTTTCAAACCGTCCTGCACAATCGAAAACAACTCGCGGATGTACGGCTTCAACTTCAAATAATATCCGCGATACTCGTCGCGCGCGGTTTCGTATTTCAACGCCTTGCCCCCCAGCGCGACGATGATTTTATTTTTCAATTCCAATTGCACCTTCAAACGATTCTCGAAAGCATCGCTCGCAAAGTCCGTCCAGCGGATGCCGTTGTAACTGACCTTGTCTGCAAACACGGGCCCAATGCCGCGCCGGGTCGTGCCGGTCGCGCCCGCGCCTTTTGCTTCTTCGTAAAGCCCATCCAGAATTTTGTGATACGGCATGATCAAATGCGAGCGCGGCGAAATCCACAAACGCCCGTCCACACCTACGCCGGCTTTGTTGAGCATTTCGATTTCTTCGATCAACACGGCAGGGTCGATCACCACACCGCCGCCGATCAGCCCTGTTGTGTTCTTTGCAAAAATTCCCGAAGGCACCAGATGAATCTTGAATGTCCCAAACTCGTTGATGACCGTATGCCCCGCGTTATTCCCGCCGTTGAACCTCGCCACGTAATCCGCCTGCTCCGCCAGAAAATCCACCGCCTTGCCCTTGCCCTCGTCGCCCCATTGCGAACCGATCACTGCCGTTACTGTCATGCCGACTCCTTTAATTTGAAATTCCAACACTCGATCATTTTCCAAACCGATACAGCGCCTCACACTTAATCTGATACCTGATTCTGTTTTCTGAAACATTTTCTTCCGCTCGGAGGATGATACTGCAACATTATGGTCTTTAACAAAATATTGCCGTAATGTTTGCGTAGGGCGCGTTCTCTTACGCGCCCGTCGGCGTTAGAGAACGCCGCCTGCGCGCGGTTACGGGGTTAATTTGTAAAACTTCATTATGTTGCGACTCGAACACGCGCAAGATAAATCTTGCGGTACGATTCCTGCCCATTTTGAAAAGAGCAGGTTTCGGTCAAGGACGAAGCGGGTTGTCATCCAAAAATTATTAACCAACGCTCAAGCCGCCGTCCCCGGCGAAGGTGTGCGGAGTAATCCTGCGCCGGGGCTTGTCCTGAGCCTGTCGAAGGGACGGCGCAGAGAGCAGTTCGTTTATCAAACGACTACACCTGCCCTGGCGGGCGGTGCCAGGGAAGTCGTTACTACCTTTTGTGATTATAATTCGGGCGGCTTGATTCTGGAAAAGAGGTGATGTCATGAAGATTTTGCAGGATACTGCTTTGACCTACGACGACGTTTTGCTCGTGCCGCAATACTCCAAAGTGGATTCGCGCCGCGCGCTTTCCACGCAGACGAAACTGACGAGGGAGATTCCTTTGCAAATTCCCATCGTTTCGGCGAACATGGATGTGGTGACCGAAAGCGAAATGGCGATTGCGATGGCGCGCGAGGGCGGCATTGGGATCATCCACCGATTCCTTTCGATTGACGAGCAGGCGCGGCAAATTCAACGGGTGAAGAAAGCCGAGTCATTCATTGTGGATAATCCGATTTCAGTGAGCGCGGCTCACACGGTCGGCGACGTGAAGAAATTGGTGGATGAAACGGGTTCCGGC
>JBBIUO010000423.1:0-3159 GCA_037440205.1 Chloroflexota bacterium | reverse complement strand
CATCAAGGGATTGGTTTGCAGTGGCAGACTGGACTATTTTCCGAATTTCAGCAGCGCGCAAACGAGCCGCTCGAATTACTTTAGGATCCCGGGAAGGATGCACCACATGTACGCTGGAAAGTTTTGCAAGTTCGGCGCGCAAACGGCGCTGGTCCCGCAAAGATAGCTGGCGTGCCAGTTCCAAGGCATCACGATAAGTCGTTCGCTTGCGGGAGTAGGTAGTCATAGGCACATTATACAACCGAAATTAAACGAACGGCGTCATAGTCCGCGTCCCGCAAGGGAATGATATGGGCTAACACTATTTTCAATGGGCGTTTTGTTTCGGCCATATCCGTCCCGTTTTAGAGTGACAAAAATTACCTGGAAAACTCCGTAAGAATCTTTCTGATTTTCGCAGGGGAGATGTCAGATTGCTCGGTCTTGGAATAAATTGTCACGAGAATGACCAGGGTTGTTGTTCTCAAGTAGTAAATCACGCGATAGCCGCCGCTTTTGCCGCGAGAAACGTCACTGTTACGAATGCGAACTATGAGGATACTTCTTCGCCAGTCCGCGTAAATTCCGCTTGAACTCCGGCGTGAACGCGACCTCAATCGCCGGCTTATGCGGCATGGATGCCTTCCCAAAGTTGGCTGATTGGGAGAAGCTCGTTGTTCATCGCCTCTTTCCAGCCTTGCACGAAACTTTCGTCAGCGGGCTTAAGCGTCATGGTCTCGCGAAAGAGACGAATCATTTCCAGCAGTGCAGGCAAATATTCCTCAGGCGTTTTTTCGATTTCCTGGGATATTTTTTTCGTATACAGATGCGGATAAACGGTCATCGTCTTTCTCCTGAACAACGGCAATTATACCGCCTTGCGGGTTTCCAGTTTTCAATTCCCAAAGCAAAAAAACAGGTAAACAAGGAACGTGTTTCCCTGTCTACCTGTTTACATGTTTACATTTTCACTCCCTGAAAATTCTCACATGCCTGCGCGGTTCCTTGCCGTATGAATGCGAAACCAACTCGGCATTGCGCGCCATTTCGTGCTGGAGTCTTCGCACGAGGGAGGGGCCGGGGGGAAGGTCCACCCAGCGTTCGCCGTTGAGGACGGCGGAGATGGCATGTTCGGTCTGTTCGCGGATGTCTTCCATGTTGTCGCGCGGGGCTTGATGTTCGGTGAGGTTGTACAAATCGCCGAGGAACTGCTCCACCTGCGCCACCGTGTTCGCGCGCAAAACATAAATGGGCATGCCGCGCGATTCCGCATCCACCACTGTTTTTTCGCGGTTGCGATAATACGTCCGCAAAGTGACCAGCACATCGGCGTCGCTGACGTCGGTCACAATCACGGCTGGCACGCCAATTCGTTTTGCGGCCTGCATCAACCGATTGCGCGCCACGCCGTAGGCAAACACACGCACGGTTTGCAATTTTGCGCCGACGTTGGGCGTGCCGATGACGGGCGGGTTGATCATGTCTGAGCGCTGAGTCTGCTCTTGAATCACCGGAGCAGGCCGGCCCTTCGTCTGATCGAGGGGTTGGCGTCCGCGGCGGCCGGGTTTCGATTCCACTTTCGTGGCCTGTTTCAGCGGCGCGGCTTTTTCGATCTGAATCTGCCCCGCTTCATCGCGCGTGCGGATTTCGGGCATCATCGGCATGTCGCGCAAAAGAGAATCGACCGCCGACATGATATCGAGATGGATCGCAAACCGTTCACGATGCTGGATTTCGATGAGGACGTCGAAGGTGGGCGGCGCGCGTCTTTCGAGGACCGTTTTCTGGGTGCCGCGTCGACGGGCTTCTTCATCTGAAAGAGTGACCGCTTCGATTCCGCCGACGAGGTCGCTCAGCGTGGGATTGAGCAAAAGATTATCGAGAGTCTGGCCGTGCGCCGTGCCGATGAGTTGAACGCCGCGTTCGGCGATGGTGCGCGCGGCGAGGGTTTCGAGTTCGCGCCCGATCTCGTCAATGACGATGACTTCGGGGTTGTGATTCTCCACCGCTTCGATCATGACTTCGTGTTGAAGGGTCGGCTC
This sequence comes from Chloroflexota bacterium, assembly GCA_037440205.1. GTDB lineage: Bacteria > Chloroflexota > Anaerolineae > Anaerolineales > Villigracilaceae > Villigracilis. The sequence continues at coordinate 1,138 of JBBIUO010000423.1, read as the reverse complement.
TTTGACTTGCATTCGGCGCGCCTTGCCAACAGCGGGATGTGGCACATCGCCGTCGCCGCCGATTTCGTTGGAGGTATCCACGATGACGACGCGTTTGCTTTCCGCGAGGATGCGCGCGGCTTCGCGCAGGAGGGTGGTCTTGCCCACGCCGGGGCGGCCGAGGATCAAAACGGATTTGCCGGTTTCGATGATGTCCTGGATGATATCCACCGTGCCGTACACGGCGCGGCCCACGCGGCAGGTGAGCCCGACAATGGCTCCGCGCCGATTGCGAATGGCGGAGATACGATGGAGCGTGCGCTCCATGCCTGCGCGGTTGTCAGCGTCGAATTCGCCGATGCGCTCGGTGATGTGGTCAATTTCGGCGCGGGTGATTTCCTTGTCGAGAAGCGTGATTTCTCCATCCACAAACCGCGCGGAGGGCACCCTGCCCAGGTCAATGACGATCTCCAGCAGTTTGTCGCTGTTGTTGGCTTTCTCCACGGCGTGACGAATGTTGGCCGGGAGAACATCGAGGAGGACGTCGAGGTCGTCTGTGATTCTATGTTGAGTCATATATGTTAAGTTTCAGATTGCAAGTGTCAAGTATCAAGTGACACGATTCGGTTAAACGAGGAAAGAACAAAAAGATGCGCCGCGCAACTCTGCGCGAAACACGTTGCAGGGAATTTAGGGGAGGAAATCGTTGAGCATGTTGGAGTACCGCCTATGAGAGAGGTGTCGCGTTTCACGTGCCGGGCCTGCCCGCGGCCACGGCATGAAGGGTGTCGCGCGCAGGGATATTATAGCAGGGCGGCGGTAACGTGAAATTAAAGATATGTGTTAATTTCTGGGGGTTTGTCTGACGAATTTATTTATTCTGTTTATGCCAGTTTTTCAGCACGAGATAGGCAATCGGCAGGCTGGGATTGATCGCTGAAACGCGGATGGATTTGCGGTTGACGAGATGGAGCAGGATGAAGAATATCTTTCCGTTACGCGAACGCTGGTAGGTAAACTGGATACTTTGGATCTCATCGGCGAGGAAGGTCTTTTGGCCGGTGAAGTAATTGATCAGCAGGGTCTTTCCATCCAGCACGAGGGATTTGGGCTGGGTGAGGGACGCGACCGCAAAGACGACGGCAAGCGACGGGGCAGG
>JBBIUO010000422.1:934-3168 GCA_037440205.1 Chloroflexota bacterium | reverse complement strand
ACGATTTGGTCGCCGGTCCCATCGAGGGATGATATTCGAATCCTGCCGGGCCCACACTCCATTTTCGATTTACGATTGTTGATTGACGATTTGGCCGCGTTCATCCGTAGTTTTGCAAAACCAATCCCCCAGCCTTCCAATCCAAAAATCTAATGTACAATTCCACACATGCCCATGTTGTGGATTTCCCTCGCCTTCATTTCAGGCATCGTTCTTTCAAGCCTGCTTCCCTTGTCTGGATGGATCTGGCTGGGAATCGGCATTGCCCTTGTTTTCATTGCCGGTCTTTTCCTCCCCACGCAATTCTCAGCCAACCCGGCATTAAGATCGTATTTCAGCATCCCCCCCATTTACCTGGTTTACATCGCCTCCTTCTTTCTCGGCGCATGGTGGTATCAATTCCGCCAGCCCAGCATGGACGCTTTTCAGATCGTCTTTTACAACGACCGCGATTATGAAATGCTCGTCACCGGCACGTTGGTGGAGCCGCCGGATTACCGCGACACGTACTCAACCCTGCATCTCAAAGTGGAAGCCGTGGACTCCGGCAGCGGCGACATGCCCGTGCAGGGTCAACTGCTGGTACGCGTGCCGACCAATGAGACCTACGAATACGGCGAACGTGTCCGTGTGCGCGGCAAATTGAAAACCCCGCCCGATGACGAGGAATTCTCCTACCGCGATTACCTCGCGCGCCAATACATTTATTCCTACATGACCAGCGCCGAAGTGACCCGCCTGCCCTGGCGCGCGGAAAATCCCGTTGCCGCATTAACCTACAAACTCAAAACGGCATTGCTCGCCAACACCTACCGCCTGTATCACGATCCCGAAGCGTCCCTGCTTGCGGGCATCCTCTTCGGCGTGGATACCGGCCTTACGCGCGAATTGCAGGACGCCTTCAAAAACACCGGCACCGCGCACATCATTGCCATCTCCGGGTTCAACATCGCCATCATCGCGGGAATCTTCTTTTATTTTTTCAAAACCTTCCTCGGCGAAAGGTGGGGCGCAGTGGTTGCGGTCATCGGAATTTTCTTTTACGCCTTCCTCGTCGGGGGAGATTCAGCCGTGATGCGCGCCGCCTTCATGGGAAGCATCTCCCTGCTGGCACAACAACTTGGCCGCCGCAACATGGGCCTGAACGCGCTGATGACCGTCGCATTCATCATGGCGTTCATCAACCCGCTCGTGCTGTGGGACGTGGGCTTTCAACTCTCCTTCTTCGCCACGCTCGGCCTCATCCTCTACGCCGAACCGTTTTCCAACTTCACCCGCAACATCATTTCCAAAATCTCGCAAAGCGACACAAGCGCCCTCACGAAGATCATCAATGATTTCGTCGTCCTCACCCTCGCCGCGCAACTCACCACCATTCCGATCATGGCCTATCACTTCAAACGCATCTCCCTCATCTCGTTCATCGCCAACCCGTTCATCCTGCCCGTGCAACCGGCGGTGATGGTCGGCAGCGGCATCGCCGTTTTCACCAGCCTCTTCATCTTTCCACTCGGCCAACTGCTCGCGTGGATTTCCTGGCCCTTTGCCACGTACACGATTCGCATGGTGGAATTATTCGACCGCGTGCCGCACGCTTCGATCTATTTTGGGAATGCCACCACTGGACTGGTCATCACGTTTTACGCCGCGCTTCTTGGCGTGACCTTTGGCTGGTCGGCCATTAAAAACTGGTTCGATGCCCGCAGAGAATCTCTTCGAGCCTTTGCATTGACAGCGATCATCCTGCTGTTGTTTTCCTGCACGCTCGTTTTCTGGCGCTCCGCCGTCACCGCCGGCGACGGGAAACTCCACGTCACTTTTCTCGATGTCGGCTCGGCGGATGCCGTTTTGATTCAAACCCCCGAAGGCAGGAACGTGCTTATCAACGGCGGCGCGAGCGTCTCCGAACTTTCGGATGAACTCGGCAGGCGGCTTCCGTTTTTCTCGCGCAAACTGGACTGGCTCATCATCGCCTCTCCTCAAGAGAGTGAAATCGAAGCGCTTCCCCGCATCGTGGAACGATATCCGCCCGATAACGTGTTGTGGAGCGGGAATGTGCAGGCTTCCTTCGCCGCAGAGGAACTGGATAAATTTTTCGCGGCGAAGGCAATCCCCGTCAGCCGCGCGGAAACAGGACAAAGGCTCGAGCTGGGAGACGGCTCATTTATCGAGATTCAGGCCGAGGGTCCGAAGGGAAGCGTGCTTCTCATCCAATATAAAAATTTTCGCGCGTA
>JBBIUO010000422.1:0-924 GCA_037440205.1 Chloroflexota bacterium | reverse complement strand
CACGTTCTTCCCATCGGCGTAGGCGAAGGGACCTTGGAATCGCTCGAATATGGAAAAACGCTTCACGCAACCATGGACGTGTTACTGCTTGCCGATTCCGGGTATGCGCCGTCGAACCCGCCCGAATTGATCGAGACCCTGCGCCCGCAACTGGTGGTGTTGAGCGTTGCCGCCGGCGACCCCGACGGCCTGCCATCGCTGGAGGTGTTGGATTCTCTCGAAGGATATTCGCTGTTGAGCACGGATCGCAGCGGCTGGATCAGCGTCAGCACAGATGGCGATACCATGCAGGTGGATGTGGAACGCGGCGGGGCGCCGTAGGAGCAAGGTACTCTTCGCCGCAAACGACGATCAAAACAGCGGCACGAATATCACCTTCGATGATTTCGCCGTGACAAAACTGGGCGAATGATTGATTTGAAATAAAAGAAAAGACCCTACAGGTTTTGGAAACCTGTAGGGTCTTTGTTTTAGGTGTCTTCTACGGCAGGCTCACGGTGAAACTCCACACGAGGCTCCATTCGCCGGGGAGACCGTTCTTGTTGATGGCGCGGACACGCCAGTAGTACAGGCCGTTTTCCAGCGAGGCGCCGGGTTCGCGCGACGTGCCGGCGGCAACGTCTTCAAACTCAGGACTGCTGAAGTCTTCGTTGTTGTCCACTTGAATTTGGTAGGTCACGCCGTCCACCACGGCTTCCCAGGTAAACGCGGGCAGGCCAGTGGTTTCGGTTGCATCAACTTCGGGCGTGAGCAAAACCGGGGCAGTCAACGGAACGGCGATTGTGAAGGTGCGAGTCTCGCTCCATGCGCCGGCGGTGCCAAAGGCATTCATCGCGCGGACACGCCAGAAGTGCGTACCCTCCGTCAATGGGGCAACCAGCTCACGGGTCGTTTGAGGCGCGGTGTCGTCGAATTCGGGACTGC
>JBBIUO010000421.1:2441-3213 GCA_037440205.1 Chloroflexota bacterium | reverse complement strand
ATCGTGCCGTCTTTGGCGATCATCACGTTGGACGGTTTAATGTCGCGGTGCAGAATTCCCTGTTTGTGGGCGTAGGAAAGGGCGGCGCCAATGGAATCCACCACGCTCTCTATCTCTCTTGAGGTGAGCGGCCCCTTGTTCAGCCGCGCCTTGAGCGTATCCCCTTCGATGAACTTCATCACCAGATACGGCCGCGCCTCATGCTCGGAATAGTCATAAATGGGAACAATGTTGGGGTGTTCCAGTTTTGCCACCACCCGAGCCTCGCGCTGAAAGCGGGTTGCAAATGACAGGTCTTCGTTGAATGCGGGGTGTAAAACTTTCAGGGCGACGTACCGGTCGAGCGCGGCATGATAGGCTTTGAAAACGGTGGCCATGCCCCCCTGCCCAAGTTGTTCAAGGATGCGGTACGGGCCTACGTTCTCACCGATGTTGAAGGACATACACAATCTCCGATCGCATTTTATTCAATTATAGCCGGGTGTTATTAAATCGGGTTACGCCTGTGTAAATTGTTTGTAAATTGAAATGCGGAACGGGTGGATATTTTCCACCCGTTCATGTGCTTGGCGGAAACTGTACGATTTATTTGTCCAGCAACGCCGCCACGCCGGGTAATTCTTTCCCTTCCAAAAATTCCAGCGAAGCGCCGCCGCCCGTGGAAACGTGAGTCATCTGTTTGGCAACGCCCGCCTTCTTGACCGCGCTTGCAGAATCGCCGCCGCCAATCACCGTGACCGCGCCCGACTCGGCCAGCATCTTCGCAAGAGCG
>JBBIUO010000421.1:0-2431 GCA_037440205.1 Chloroflexota bacterium | reverse complement strand
CATTTCGAAGACGCCAACGGGTCCGTTCCAAACGATCAATCTGGCTCCGTTCAACGTGGCCTGATACACGCCGACAGTTTTCGGCCCCACATCCAACATGCGCCAGCCTGCGGGAATTTTGTCCACGTCAACGGTTTGAGTGTTTGCTTCCGCGTCGAATTTATCGGCAATGACCGCGTCCACCGGCAGGACGAGTTTATCGCCCAATTTGGTGAGCAGGGCCTTGGCGGTTTCAAGTGACTCCGCTTCAACAAGACTATCCTGCATGTTCAGTCCCTTCGCCGCGAGGAACGTATTTGCCATGCCGCCGCCGATGATCAGTTTGTCGCATTTTGCGGCGAGGGTTTCCACCACCAGAATCTTGTCACTGATCTTTGCGCCGCCGAGAATGGCAATGTAGGGATGCTCCGGGTTGGCAACCGCGCGTCCGAGATATTCCAACTCCTGCTCCATCAAAAAGCCGGAGACGGCGGGAAGGAATCGCGCAATCCCTTCGGTGGAGGAGTGGGCGCGATGCGCGGAACCAAACGCATCGTTGACGTACACTTCGCCGAGCGAGGCCATTTGCTTCGCAAGATCAAGATCGTTCTTTTCCTCGCCTTTGTGGAAGCGGGTATTTTCAAGCATCAGCACATCGCCGGGTTTGAGAGCCTTTGCCATTTTTTCAACTTCGGGGCCAACGCAATCGGGCGCCATTTGCACCGGTCGCTCCAACAGCGTGGATAATGTCTCCGAAGCGGCGCGCAGGCTAAAGGTCGGGTCTGAAGCGTCTTTCGGTCTTCCCAAATGACTCATCAAAATCAGCGACGCGCCCTGATCCAAAACGTATTGGATGGTCGGCAATGCGGCTTTGATTCGCTTGTCATCGGTCACTTTGCCGTCGGCCATCGGCACGTTGAAGTCCACACGCATCAGCACGCGCCTGCCTTTGAGGTCAATGTCTTTGACGGTTTTCTTGTTCATGGTTGCTCCGCATGTAAACAGGCAGATAAGGAAACAGGTACACAAGTCAATTGGTTTGCCTGTGTACCTGGTACCTGTGTACCTGTCTACCTGTCTACCTGTCTACCTGTCTACCTGTTTACGTGTCTACCTTCTTACAGCCCCTTCGCCATCATCGCGGCCAGATCTGCCGTGCGGCACGAGTAACCCCACTCGTTATCGTACCAGGCGACCACCTTCACGAAATTGCTCTTTTCCTTGCCGAGCACGCTGGTGAATTGCAGGTCAACGGAGGAGGAATGCGGGTCGCCCTTGAAGTCAATGCTGACGAGCGGTTCATCCACGGCCTGCAAAATGCCCTTGAAGTGCGGCAGTTTCGCGGCATCGCGGAATGCCTGGCGCAGTTCATCGGTGGTGGTTTCCTTTTCGAGTTCGGCGGTGAAATCCACAACCGAAACGGTCGAGGTCGGCACGCGCAGGGCGTAACCATCGAACTTGTCTTTCAAATCCGGGATCACCAGCGAAATGGCCTTCGCCGCGCCGGTGGTGGTGGGGATGATGCTCATCGCGGCGGCGCGGGCGCGTCGCAGGTCGGAATGCGGCAGGTCGAGAATCTTCTGGTCGTTGGTGTAAGCGTGGATCGTGGTCATGAATCCGCGCTTGATCTTGAACAGGTCATGCGCCACCTTCGCGGCCGGCGCAAGACAGTTGGTCGTGCAGGATGCGTTGGAAATCACATGATGAGTCTTCGGATCGTACATGTTCTGGTTCACGCCGAGAACAACCGTCAGGTCTTCGCCTTCGGCGGGGGCGGTGATGATAACCTTCTTCGCGCCGCCGCTGGTGATGTGATTCTCGGCGCCTTTGACGGTCTTGCCCTTTTTGTTCACGCCGTCCTTCTTGATGGTGAACAGGCCGGTGCCTTCGATGACGATCTCCACGCCGAGGTCGCTCCACTTGATGGCGGCGGGATCGGTCTCCTTGAACACCTTGATCTTTTTGCCGTCAACAATGAGCGCATCCTCCGCCACTTCAATCGTGCCGTCGAAGCGCCCGTAGTTCGAGTCATACTTGAGCAGGTGCGCCATCGTCTTGACGTCGCCAATGTCGTTGAATGCGACAACCTCAAGCTCCTGCGGGTAGCGGTCGCGAATTGCCTTCAGAACCTGGCGGCCAATGCGGCCAAAGCCGTTAATACCAACTTTTACTGTCATGTTAATCCTCCGATTTGATTGGGCGGGATTCGCAAGTATCCTCTGCCCGAATTTGATTTCAAATGAAACCCGCCAAATTAAACCATGCAATTGTACTGCGTGTTGATTGATTTGTGAATTTTCATACTGACCGTTTTCAAGGTGATAAATATCAGGATGTTGTGCGCGCTTCACCCTTAACCGACAATTGATTCTGCCCAATCAACATGATCGCCCCTCGGCAGTGTCCTGCACGCGCCTATGCCAGCGGCCCCGTTCTTTCGTAGAAAATATCC
>JBBIUO010000420.1:0-3214 GCA_037440205.1 Chloroflexota bacterium | reverse complement strand
CGACATGCTCTATCTCGGCAATATTGCATCCAACGACTTTCCCGATTCGTTCACAACGACCACCCGCATCATCGAATTTTTCGCGCAGAAATATCGCGAAGACCCCGCCTTCGCCCAGCGGGTGGATGAATCAGCCGCGCGAATTCTTGCAGTGAAACTTCGCCTGTATGGAAACTTCACGCTTCAAAATGTTCTTATCCCGGATTACCGCTTGAATAACCTCGGCGCCGCGGCCGACGTGTCGTTCGATGTGGCGCGCAATTCCGCCACGCTCATCAGTCCCGATTTACAGGACCTTGCCACCGTTTTGCCGCTTCCGCCGCAGGCCGATGAAAGCATGGTCTTCATCACCGACACGGCAACAGTCAAGCAATGCACTGAATGTCTCGAACAACCGCCGCTTGCCATGGACGCATTGCAACAAACCGTCCTGCAACTTTATGGCCCGCAAAGCGGAAACCAGACGAACAACTTCCGCCTTGCCTCCTACTCTTTGCAAAACCTGCAAACCCTGCTCAACGGCGGCGAAGTTCCATTCATCGAGGATGATATCCATCGTGCGAACTGGCTTATCATTTCAATGGCAGATACCACACAGGGACAGGCCGCGCTGATCAGCCGTTTTCTGCGCGAGCGTCCCGACCTTTTGCGAGACACGCATGTAATTCTTTTTTCCTTCGGCGCGCCTTATTATTTCGATACCACCACCATTTCCAAATTCACCGCCTACTTTGCCTTGTACAGCAAACAGCCGCAATTTGTGGATGTGGCCGCGCGGCTGTTGTTTCAGGAACTTACGCCTGTGGGGGACTCGCCCGTTTCGATTCCCGCGGTTGGATATGATTTGATCTCCGTCATGGCCCCGAATCCGAATCAGATCATCCCGCTCTTTCTTGACCTGAAACCTGTTCCTGCTGAAACAGAATTGCCCACCCCCGAAGCGACTCCGATTCCGCTCTTCAAGATCGGCGATACCATCGCGATCCGCACCGGCGTGATTCAAGATAACAACGGCCACCCGGTTCCCGATGGGACGGTTGTTCAATTTTCCATGAAGTTGACTGGGGAAGGCGGCGGGATTCTCCAACAGGTGGATGCCGTCACAACGCAGGGTGTGGCCCGCGCCGCATTCGGTTTGGATAAGCCCGGCCTGCTGGAGATCAGCGTGGTCAGCGAGCCTGCCGTATTCTCCGAGGTCTTGCAACTCGATGTATCGCAGTCCGGCGCGGTGGCAGTGACCGTGGTCATCCCTGAATTGACAGAATCCGTCGAGCCGACGCCCGAAGCGCCTGTTGTCGTAGTGGAGGACGCTTATATTACAACCGATGGATACCCGCGCTTTTCCGCCTGGCTGGTTGCCATGCTCTTCCTGGCATTCAGCATCTGGATCGGTTACATCATGGGTATTCGCATCGCCGACCGTCATTCCGCGTTTCGCTGGGCATTGGGAATTGCGCTGGGCGGCCTCGCGGCGTACAACTACCTTGCATTTGGCCTGTTCAACATCATGGGCTGGTTGATCGCCAGCGGGCTTTCCGGCGTGATTCTGTTTGTGTTTCTGGGCGAATTGCTCGGCTTCGCCGCGGGCTGGGCGTGGTCGCGGCGTCAGGCGTAATTTCCCTTTAATCGAAGCGTGTTATCATGGATTCATTACTTCACGAAAAACCTTCGTAGTGGCGACTTCAGTCGCTTTTTACCCGAACGACTGACGCGAAGCGGTTACTACGTTTTCGCGATCTGCTGATTATAAATTCACTACTTCAGGTCAGGAGAATAATATATGGCAACCCAGTCGAAAAAGAGCAAGGAAAAACAACCGCCGATCCTGTTCGATAAAACACAGACCATCATCAAGCAGGTCAATGAACTGCTTGGCGGCACGCTGGTGACCTATTTCAACAACCCGCGCGGCAGTGTCTGTCATGACGATGTGCTTGCCTTGTATGAATTGCTCGAAAAGATCGGCCACCAGCCGAAGATCTATCTTTTCCTGAAATCCAGCGGCGGCAATGGACAGGCTTCCCTGCGTCTCGTCAACCTTCTGCGCCAGTATTGCGACGAGGTCATCGCGGTGCTTCCCCTGGAATGTGCCTCCGCCGCCACGATGATTACCCTCGGCGCAAATGAAATTCAAATGGGGCCGATGGCCTACCTCACGCCGGTGGATACCTCACTGACGCATTCCCTTTCGCCAATTGACCGCGACAACGACCGCGTCAGCGTCAGCCTCGATGAATTGACCCGCGTCGTCCGTTTGTGGCAGGCGCAAAATGGCGATGCCAGGGAGAATCCATACAAGGAGTTATTCCAGCACGTGCATCCGCTGGTCATCGGGGCGGTGGATCGGGCGGAGTCACTCTCCATCATGCTGTGCAAGGAACTTTTGGCGTACCATATCAAGGTCGAGGCGGAAGCGGATAAGATCGCCAATTCCCTCAACGCAAAATATCCGTCGCATGGCTATCCAATTTTGTATGAAGAGGCGAAGCGCATCGGTTTGAAGGTCAAGCATCTCGCGCCGGAGATCAACACCCTCCTGCTCGAACTGAAGCGCGCCACAACCGACTTCGACGACACGCATGCGCACGGCAATGAAATTCTCAATATTTGGGAATCGACAGGCGTGCTCGTCTACTACCAGCAGGACAAGGACTGGTTCTACCGAACCGAAGAGCGCCGCTGGATTTCGCTCAACGATGTCAGCCGCTGGCGGCGGCTGATCAAGGTGGGAGCAAAGGTGGAGAAATCCATTTTGCACATCTCTTGATGAAACCTGTGCAATCGATGGAATCTGCCCGGCGGACGGCAACAGTGTGTGCAATCGCGCGCAGGGAAGAATAGAAGAACCTGCCTTCAACGCGGCGAAGCATTGATTGAAAAATGATACAGTCGTAAAAACGAAAAAGCGGAACTGGAAAACTCCAATTCCGCTTTTTCGTTTCACGAGTTGATTTATGGCAGGTTGAATGCTCTCACGAGGAAGACGGCCATTTCAGCGCGGGTGACAGAATTATCGGGACAATAATTTCCGCCGCCGCATCCGCCGGTGATTCCTTCCGCTGCGAGTTGCTCGATCCAGTCTGCGGCGAAGGAGCCGAGCGGAACATCCCCGAAGACAGCCCCGGTTGCGGCTGGCGGAGCATAAGCACTGCCATGCTCGCCCCGCAGGAGGAAGATTGCCATTTGAGCGCTGGTAACTGTTGCATCTGGGCAG
>JBBIUO010000419.1:0-3258 GCA_037440205.1 Chloroflexota bacterium | reverse complement strand
CGACCTGCACGAAACCAAAAAACTCACGGGGGAATTTTCCAAAGGCATGAAGCGCAAGACCGCCATCGCCCGCGCCCTGCTCCACGACCCCGAACTGCTGATTCTGGATGAACCGAATTCAGGTCTCGACCCGTTGACTTCGTTCTTCATCATCACCTACCTCAAAACCCTGCGCCGTGAAGGGAAGACGATTCTGCTCAGCGCGCATAACCTCTTCCACGTGGAAACCATCTGCGACCGCGTAGCGATCATCAAGAACGGCAAACTGCTTGTCTTCGACACCATGGACGCCATCCGCGCGAGATTGGGCAAACGCGAATACCAGGTCATCTTTCATGCCGACCAGAAATTGGATTACGAACTCGTCAACGGCAACTACATCTTCCGCACCGCCGAAGTGGACGGCATCGCGCACATGCTCGAAACCGTCTCCGCGAATAAGTGGACACTGATGGACTTGTCCATGCGCGAGTCCGCGCTGGAGGAGATTTACGTCAAGTTGATGACGAATGAGTGAGAGATGTCCAGGCGAAGTTGTGTATAATCAACTCAGGTGAACGACATGCAACACCATACACGCGATCTTGAAAAAATCATCTCGGATATGTCCCGCGCCGAAAAGGCCCAGTTGCTTCAATGGGTGACGCGCGATCTGGGCGACGCCTTCCCCGGCATCGAAAGCCGACCCGAAGTGGCAGGAGGCGAAGCTTGCATCGTCCGCACGCGGATTCCCGTGTGGGTGCTGGTGCAGGCGCGTAAATTGGGGACGAGCGAAGCCGACCTTCTGCGCGCCTATCCCACCCTGCGTGCCGAGGATTTGGCGAATGCCTGGGGCTATTATCGCAGTCATCGCAAGGAAATCGAAAAGCAGATCCGCGAGAACGAGTCGGCGTAATGGCATACTTCTACTCGAACGAAAATTTTCCTCTCCCAGTGGTGGAAGAACTGAGGAAACTCGGCCACGATGTTTTGACCATTCAAGAAGCAGGCAAAGCCAATCAAGCCATGCCCGATGAAGATGTGTTAACCTTTGCTTATATCGAGGACCGTATCTTGTTGACCCTGAACCGCAAACACTTCATCAAACTGCACAAGAACAAAGCCAGACACGCAGGGATTTTGGCCTGCACATACGATTCCAATTTCAAGGCATTTGCCAGACGAATTCACGAATCGGTAAAAGGGAAAGAAACATTGCCAGGGGAATTAATTCGCATCAATCGCCCGCAAAAATAGCGCTTCTAAACGGTTTTGCCATCTTTTCCTGTGATATACTTTTTGCCATGAACAAATCCCTTAACCCTCAAAAAGTGGATTTCAACGAACTCACCCGCATGTTGGAAGCATACGAGCGGAAGTTTGGCTATTCCACCATTGAATTCTTCAGCCGTTATACCGAGGGAAAACTTGGCGACGATGACGAGTTCATGATGTGGGCGGGGATTTACCATCTCTACCTGACTTCTCTCCCTGTGCGCAAATTCATGCGAAACGACATAGCCCTGGCTGGATGAAAATCGGGGATTATTTTTCGGGCATCGAGCGCAGTCTGCGCCGAATCAAGGGTGCGGAAATTTATAACGATATTACCTGCCTGGCATCGGACGACTATAACGGTCTCGTTCGATGCCGGGTTTTGTTTTGGGACGGAAGTTACCTCGATCTCTACGAGGTGGTCAGCACGGAGTTGGGGCATCCGATCAAGATACATTACACCTATATCTACCTGAAGAACGGTGAACGGGTTTTTCGCTACGATAATGCGCCTCATCATCCAGAAATCCCGACACATCCACATCACATCCACATCACAAGCATGTGAGGCAGGACGATAAATTAATGTCAGCGGAAGAACCGACCTTATCTCAAATTCTCAGCGAGATAGAAAAACTGTTGACAAAGTAAAGTGACACTGATGGATCTGTCCATGCACGAATCGGCAATGGAGGAGATTTACGTCAAGTTGATGATGAATGAGTGAGAGTCTCGAACTCATCGCCTCTCTCGATACGCCGTGAAAATCAACTTCCGTATGGATGAGAAATGAGCGTCAATAAAATATTTTCAATTAAGATTGTTGTGTTGGCGCTGCTTCTCCAGGCTTGCAGTTCAAGCGTGGTTGTCCCTGTCATACCCGCCGACACAGACGCTGTACCTCCCACACCCGCCGAGACATTACAAAGTAATCCTCCCCAGCCCGGTTCTGACGTTGCCATTGATCAGATGAGTTTTGTCATTATAGGTTCCGTACGCCCGGCCGATGGGATCGTGGCCTCCGGCGACATGTTCAACCCACAACCGCATGAATACCAGCAATATATTTTCGTGACCCTCGCCGTCACGTGCAAAACCACCGCAGGCCAGCAGTGTCACCTGAATATTTTCAACATCTCTTTGCTGGGCCGTGACGGCACTCCCAAATATCCGCAATGGTATCTTTCCGGCGTGGAGGGCATCCTGAAGGATACAGAGTTTCAAGGCGGCACAACCGTTTCCGGTCACGTGCCCTTTATCATTTCCGTGGGCGACTCTGGGTTGCAATTGATCTACGAATCGTCGTCTGGGGATGATTTCTATTTTGATTTGCCATAATTGGAGGGCGACCACTGCAGTTACACTGCACAGGCGGGGAGAAAGTTGCTCGTGCTTGAAGAGCATGACCTCCGGGCTTGTTCACGCTCAAGGGCGATTGTTGTGAGCCTTGAAGGGATGAAGCGCTGTGCGGCTTTTACTTTCAGAAAAACCCACGTAAACCGGCACATTTGGCAAAGCACAAGATATCTCTCTCACTCAATTCTTACACAAAGGTGATACAGTATATTCAGGTTTTCAGCCAAATCAAAAGGAGAAAAAATGAAAAAGGTTTTTACAGGTACCGTTCTTGTTTTAGCGCTGTCGCTGGTTTTGACAGCATGTGGCTCGAACAAAACCACACTTAACGTCTCGTCAACTGATACAGGATATGATTCAACGACCTACACGGTCCCCGCCGGTGCAGAAGTCACCTTGAATATGACCAACAACGGAGCAGTGGAACATGAATTTGCCATCCTGAAGAAGGGCGAGCATGTCACGCCTCCCTTTGGCGACAAGGATGAAGATAAAATCTTCTGGGAACTTGATGGGGTCGATGCCGGTGAGACCAAGTCGGACACATTCACTGCGCCGACCGAACCAGGCGAATACGATGTCATTTGCGGCATCCCCGGTCATATTGAACTCGGCATGGTGGCGACACTGATCGTAAAGTAAAAAATA
>JBBIUO010000418.1:2170-3261 GCA_037440205.1 Chloroflexota bacterium | reverse complement strand
CCGTACTTAATATTTCCCTTCTGCGATATGGATTGCGCAGTCCGTCTTTTTCAACGATATCAACAGGGCGTTTGAACAACCCTTCAAGTTCAAATTGCATTTCAACCAATTCGGACAATCCAATAGGCGCATCGGGTTTGATGACGAGCAGTACGTCAACATCGCTCCGGGGGCGAAAGTCATCGCGCAGAACGGAGCCGAAAAGCGAAAACTCCGTCACGCCCCAATGCTCGCAGAAGGCGGCGATCTTTTTTCTGGGAATCCTGAATTTCGGTTTTGCAGGATGCGAAGGCGCATTTCTCTTTTTGGCATCGCGGCCTTTTGATGCCCCATGCGCCGGGATGTTATTTTTTTGTTTGGTTGTTTTTTTCAGGGAAGCCATGGTTGCCTCGACAGGAATTATCAGTAGATCACGAAAACCTCGCGTAGTTTGCGCTCTCTGGCGCAAATTAGGCGTTAGAGAACGCCAATTACGCGCTTTCGTGAAGTACTGATTATAGCACTGTGGTCGTTCGCGCTACTCCAATTCACTCAACACATGTGGAACCGCATTCAACACATCGCTTGCCAAAACCGATGCGGTTGTGCCGAGTTCACCCGCCGCGAATAACCCCGCGCGGGCATGGATGTATGCGCCTGCAACAGCGGCATCGAACGCGGAGAGTCCCTGCGCGCGAAGGCCGACGATCAAACCCGCAAGCACATCCCCTGTTCCGGCGCGGGCAAGCGCGGGAGTGGCAACAGGGATGATGGTCCGATTTCCATCCGGCGAAGCGACGATGGTGAACGCGCCCTTCAAAACCACCACATGTCCCCACATTTTGGCATAACTTACAGCAACCTCTTCGCGGTTCTCTTGAATCTTCTCTGTTGAAAGCCCGGTCAATGCGGCCATTTCGCCGGGGTGCGGGGTAAGCACGGCAACCTCGAATAATTTTTTGTGCCAGTCCTTGATCCGCGAAACATGCCGCAAGCCATCGGCATCAATGACAGTGGGAAGTTTGATGGCAGAAAGAACATTCTCGATGAACTTCCCGGTCGAAGCCGAGTCGCTGAGCCCGGGGCCAATCAAAACCGCGGTGGCGCGATCC
>JBBIUO010000418.1:0-2067 GCA_037440205.1 Chloroflexota bacterium | reverse complement strand
GCAAGCGCAGCATGCAACGGCTTCGGCACAGCCAACGTCACAAGCCCCGCGCCGACGCGATACGCGGCCGCGGCAGAAAGCAGTGCCGCACCCGTGTACGAGGTGGAACCAGCCACAACGAAAGCCGTACCAAATGTCCCTTTGTGCGAAGCGGGTGTTCGTTCAGGCAACAGCGCGGCAACCATTTCGTCATCCGCAACTTCAGCCTTGATCTCATCCCACGCTTCCAAACCCTCGGGTAATCCAATCTCCACCACCTGCAACTCGCCGATGAATTCAAACGCGGGCAGTTTCAGCAATCCGCGTTTGACGGCGGCCATGGTGATGGTGAGGTCGGCGGGAATGGTTTCGTCGGCGGCATCGCCCGTGTCGCAATCAATTCCCGATGGACAATCCACAGCGACCACGAAAGGCGGAAGTTCCATTTCGGACAGGATATCGTTTGCATGTTCGAGGACGCGCGCCGCTTCTTTCTTAAGCGGGAGTTTGATCCCGGTCCCAAGCAGACCATCCAGAAGAACATTTGACTCATTAATGAACTTCGCCAGAGATTGATCGTCCAACGAATCGGAGACCTCGCCGCCCGCGGAAAGATACTCCGCGATCAATTCATCGTCGTTTGGTTTGCGCCCGACAAGATATGCACGAGTAACCCACCCCGCCCGCGCAAGCCACGTGAGCGCGACAAGCGTATCGCCCCCATTATTGCCCGAACCAACAATGCCTGTGACACTCGTCCAGCCTTGTTCTTTTCCAATTTCATGGACAATTTTTGCGAGGCCGTCGCCCGCATTTTGCATCATTTGGGCGTAAGAGACGCCGCCTGCATCGGCCTGTTTTTCGATCTCGCGCATCTGGGGAACAGTGACAAGTTTCATGCGGTTAATTATCCACAGATGGACAAAGATGAACAGGGACGAGTTTCTCATCAATTCGGTGGATTAGGTTTATACTGGTAAAGATAAAAATGAGGTCCAAAATCATGAAACGCACACAGGCGGTTTGCGTATAAAACGATGAGGTTGAGCGAATCCCACAACAATCCATCCTACACAAAGCGAGAATGCCAGATGACCGACATACCTGCAATCGAAGTTCTGGATTTACGAAAATCCTTCGGGGACAACCAGGCCGTTCAAGGAGTCAGTTTTGAAGTAAGCCAGGGCGAGATCTTCAGCCTGCTTGGGCCAAACGGGGCGGGCAAAACGACGACCATTTCCATGCTTTCCTGTTTATTGCGTCCAAACGACGGCGATGCGAAGATCATGGGTCATTCCATCCGCGCCGACGCGATGGGAGTCAAATCGGTGCTGGGGGTGGTTCCGCAGGACCTGGCGCTGTACGAGGATTTGACCGCACGCGAGAACCTGAACTTTTGGGGAAAGATGTACGGCCTGCGTGGTTCAAAACTGAAACACCGCGTAGAGGAAGTGCTCGATGTCATCGGCCTGCGCGACCGCGCCAATGAGCGCGTGGGCAAGTATTCGGGTGGAATGAAACGCCGCGTCAACATCGGGGTGGCGCTTTTGCACAAGCCTCAAGTCATTTACATGGACGAACCGACGGTGGGTATTGATCCGCAGTCGCGGCGCAACATTCTCGATAGCGTTGTGACCTTGAAGAACGAAGGCATGACCGTGCTTTACACCACGCATTACATGGAGGAGGCGCAGGAAATTTCCGACCACATTGCCATCATGGATCATGGAAAATTGATCGCGTCCGGCACCCATGAAGAACTGGTGAAACTGATCGGCCAGCAAACACGCATCGACCTTACCTTGAACAGCAACTTCCCGGATATGATGGCCGCGTGGCGAAAGATCGAAGGAGTATCGCAAGTCACGGCGGAGGATGGATCGATCACCGTGCTGGTGCAGGACAGCAACCTGGCACTGCCCCATCTGTTCGAGACGGCGACACAACTTTCCGCACGATTACCTCCGTGAACATCTTTGAGCCAAATCTCGAATCCGTTTTCCTGCATTTGACAGGACGTGCGTTAAGGGATTAGTAGACAAGTAGACAAGTAGACAAGTAGACAAGTAGACAAGTAGACAAGTAGAC